>JALXAX010000187.1 GCA_026991755.1 Thiotrichaceae bacterium
ACTATCTACCCCCTCCCTAACCCTCCCCCTGCTAGGTGGAGGGAACTTTGTCTATTCCATGAACAGATTCCTAGCATTGAACAGCCCTGCTAAAAAACTTATGATTAAAATTACACTAAGACAAGCGTTTCTTTCCATTTACCAATAAGTCGTATGTAAGAAACTATCAATAATAAAGTATGAATATGAGTACAGTATTAACCACAATACCACTCATCAGTATTTTCACTTCAATTGTTAAAAAATTAGATAGATAGGCTATACTTGACATAATATATTTCTAATATATTATACTTCAATTTTTAATGAGCGGATATAAAAATGGCTAAAGCAACTAAAGTAAAATTAGATAAATTATCTATAAAAGAACTCAAAGATGTTCTTCAGGAAGCAGAGAAGCAAATTGAAACACGCAAGAAAACGGAACTTAAAACGATTCGGAAACAAGTTAAGGAACTAATCAAAGATAATGGTTACACTCCTGCTGATATTTTCCCTGCTTTAAAATCAACAACTAAGGTAGAAACTAAAAAGGTTGCACCTAAATACAGAAACCCTAAGAATGCTGATCAGACATGGACTGGGCGTGGAAGAAAACCTAAGTGGGTTGAAGAGCATCTTAACAAAGGTAAGAAACTAACTAGTTTAATTATTAAGTAGTTATTAAATAGCTTCTAGAATAAGTCATGCCAATTTGGTTATTACTATAGACTAACTAAGCGGCAGCTTTATAGCTCATTCTCATCAAATAGCTCTTACTATTGATGAGAATGGCTAGTATTGACCTTTTTCATTGTAGTGTTTTTATCAAGCACCTCAAATAAAACCAGCACCGTCGTTTGATAATCTTTATCGTTATTATCACTAACCATCAAGTATTGGTTATTCTTATAATGTGCAAGCCCTTCAAAATTATCTAGCAACCACCCTTCACTTGTCGATAAACTTGCTAGCTTTTTCTTATTGCACTTAGCTTTATCATCACAATTATTTAGATCTATTTCCGACAAATTAATAACTATTGGGTTTTGAATTCCCGCCCACGCACGTTCTAGTACAAGAATATTTCCATTATCTAAAACCTCTAAGCCCGTTACTGCACTATTTAACGCGTTTGATGCATTAAAGTCCCATTCTTTACCTGATGATGAATAAAGCGTATGCACATTTTTGGGTTTATTTTTTAACGGGAATTCTGCTGCGGTAATAACTCCTTTAGCAGGATGAACAACAACACTTTCTAATGCTTTGTTTTTACTTCTATATTCTTTCTTACGCCATAATTTAGCGGGCAATTTTATCTCACCCATATATTGACCTTGAGGCGAATAGCCTACAACTCGTGGCTTACCTTCAAAAGAAACAATTAACTCTGTATCACCTTTAATGCCATTATTATGCTTCAAACTAGATAAACCTTCAGAGTCTCTCCATTTCTTTTTTAGCCGTTTTCCATTTTTTTTCAAGAAATCATATTCAGCTATCACTTTAACTCCATTGATTTTATTATCTTGCATAATCAATTTTAAGTGATAAAGCATTCCTTCATCACCCACTGCATAGAGTATCCCCTCATCTTCATCCCAACTAATTCCTGATAGTTCAACCGCCTTATTTCCCTGTGGAGTGGTAAGGTTTAGCCCAATGGTACTGAGGATCTTTATATCTGAGGGTTTAGAATAGAAACCCTCTTTAGGAACTAAATCATAGGGAAAAGTTTCAGAAAATGAAGATGAGCAAGAGGCAATTAAAAAAACATAACCCAAAAGCGTTAGTTTTATGTGTATAAGATTTTTAATTATCATTTTTTGTTTTCTTACCTGGTTAAAGCCAATATTCACGCCCTAATAGCATAGCGCCTTGTGATTTGTTTTACCTGAATCCGTGTTAATGCTCATTGTAGGGGTGAAGCTGATCTAAGGGAATAGATAAACTATTATCCATCACAATTCTAGCGTGATGGCGACGTAAACCTCGTGGTTCTTTTACACCGCAAGAATGGGCTATCGTTCCCACTTCATAAACAAGGTTTTTTGCATAAGCTGCTACACGATCTTTTTTACTATTAGGTATTAAGCCTTTTTGCAAATCAGGATCATGTGTTGTAATTCCGGTTGGACAGGTGTTTTTATTGCACTGCAACGCCTGTATACATCCTAACGAAAACATAAAGCCTCGAGCAGATACGCAAAAGTCGGCCCCTAAACACAGCGCCCAAGCTACATCCGCTGGAGTAATAAGCTTTCCTGATGCAATCACACATATTCGTTCTCTCAGCCCATATTGTTGTAGTTTGTCGACTAGTAATGGCAAGCTTTCTCTCAAGGGCATTCCCATGTCATCAATCAACGCAAGAGGAGCTGCGCCTGTTCCGCCGTCGGCACTATCAACTGTTATAAAATCAGGTGCAAACTCTATTCCACGTTCTACAATATGACCAAAAAGATCATCTAACCAACTAGCATCACTAATCACCGCTTTAAATCCGACAGGCTTGCCCGTTACTTCTCGAACATGGTTAATAAGATCAATTAATTCAGAGTTAGAACTAACATCTAAATGTCTATTCGGGCTTATAGCATCTTCACCGATTGGAATATTACGAATTTCAGCAATCTCAGCAGTTACTTTTCCACCAGGAAGTACTCCACCCTTGCCTGGTTTTGCACCTTGGCTTAATTTGATTTCAAACATTCGGACAGCTTCATGCCCCGCAATTTCTTTTAGGAGGCTATCATCTAAACGACCTTTATGATCACTAACACCATTTTTAGCCGTTCCAATTTGCATCACCACATCACACCCACCCTCCAGATGATAGGGGGATAGCCCACCTTCACCCGTATTGAGCCAGATACCTGCTTGCTTGGCTCCCATTGATAAGGCTTGTACTGCGGGTTTAGAAATAGCCCCATAACTCATCGCAGATATTCCTACTAATGCTGAAGTAGTAAACGGTATTACGCAGCCTTTACCTATCGTTAGTGGATTACAATGAACCGCATCCTCATCTAATGTTGGAAAAGGAGAGTTTATGAATAATACGGCACCTGTTTTGCGTAAATCTTTGGTAGACCCAAAAGCAACGGTATTATTTTCATCTTTTGATGCTTTGTAGGCCCATGTGCGTTGTGCTCTATTAAAGGGTAGCTCTTCCCGATCCATTGCAAAAAAATACTGGCGGAAAAAAGTTCCTAGATGTTCAAATAAGTACCTAAAATGTCCTATTACCGGTGTTTTTCAAGGTAGTTGTCACCTTTTGCTTAGTATTTAACCTGTCATTTTCAAGACAGTATTTTCATCCCGATCAGGGTTCAACATCACAACTCCAGTAGGCTCACAATTTCTCACAGAA
>JALXAX010000188.1 GCA_026991755.1 Thiotrichaceae bacterium
CCAACCCTCCCCTTGCTAAGGGGAGGGAGTTAGATGCATTGGGGTTAGCTTAGTATATCGGGAATTCTCTCGGATCATCTCGATAACCGTTAACAATACCTTTGGTCACAATAGCTACTGCGTCATGTGGGTGCAAGCTTTCCATATGGTTGATGCGTACCCAGAAGTCTTCCAAAGTATCGTCTTCATTCAGTTTGGCGTGGATACGTCTCGCTGCATCTTCACAGAACATGAGATTTGCTGCATTTAGACGGGCAAACTCTTGCTCATCTTCACGTTTTACGGCTGCTTGTACGGGTGTTTGTAATGCATTTTCAACTTCATCAATTAAACGTGAGATGGGTAACTCTTCGAGTTTCTCATCTAATCTAACACGAACTTGCGCTACGCTTCGTTGGCTATGCGGTGTAGCACTAATGCCTTCTACTGTTCCTAACCAGTCATGCACTTGTTCCACATCGACCATACCTGTTTCGGAGAATTTCTCTTGGAATCCTTTTTGGATAAGTTGACGCGCTAATGCAGCTGAACATGGACAGGTTGATGAATACGGAATTTGCAATGAAAGTTCAGTGGTAATCACACCCTTTTTCATGGATGCGATGACTCTAAACGGATAGCTTTTCCAACCTGTATTATCGCTAATAAGTGAGTTACGGCGCTCGAAAAATTCTAAACGACACTCCAAATAAGCACTATCACTGATGCCTTCGTGGGATTCTACAAAGTCCGTCACGATATCATGCAGAAGTTTGGGTGAAAGTGTTCCCATCCCCAGTTTTTGATCAACCGTGAGATACAAGCGTGACATGTGGATGCCTTTGCTCTCTGGGTCGGTAAGGTTTACATAAGCTTGCACTTTTGAAACCATTTGGATTTTTTCTTTACAGCCATTGATCATGAACACGGGAACTTCAATTCCACTCATGCCCACCCAATTCAATTTTGCATTGGGTCCTGAATGGGGTTCATTGGCTATATCTGGCATTGTGCAACTGGTATCGTTGCATGAATCATTGGCACTCATGCTGCTTCCTCGGTATAAAGTCTGAAGGGTGTTTCTATAAAATCATCCGCTTAGACTCAAACGAAAAACCTAATGGACGATACTATTTTAAATAAGACCGCTTCAAAGAAGTGGCGATTATACCTGTAGCAAAACCTTTTACCACTTTAGCGATGTGGCAATAGGTTTTTAACGCAAAATCGTGCACTTGTTGCCCGCCTTAAACCTAAAATCCTCAGTTAAACAATCTATAGAGTGATTCTCTTCGGCTGAATGGCGTAGTAAAAAAAGGAATTAATGGTTGATCCATAATGAGTTTTTTACATAGCCAGTCAGCTGAAGAGGGTTGCTCTATAGGCTGTAGCGCCTTCACTCTATAAGTGAAGATTGATAGAGCTTCTTACTTTAATACTATCAGTAGTTTAATCAGTGCTGGAAGCGGTTAACTGAGGAATTTAGGTTAAACAGGACAAGCCTCTTTTTCCTTTTGTACTTTCTTCATCCAAATTTTAACTTTCTCTAACAATTTATCACGGCTGACAGGTTTAGCTAGATAATCATCCATCCCCATATCCAAACATTTCTCACGATCACCTTTCAGTGCATTTGCAGTCATTGCGATAATAGGAATACGTTCTATATTATTCTCTTTTTCCCATTTTCTGATAAGTTTCGTTGCCACATAACCATCAACATCGGGCATATGAATATCCATCAAAATAAGGGTATAGCGTTTCTTTTTAACTTCTTCGACGACTTTCTTTCCATCGACAACATGTTCAATCACTAAACCCTCATCTTCCAACATGGTCTTAGCAATCAACGCATTTACTTCATTATCCTCTGCTAGCAATATAGTGGGCTGATGATTAGCTTCTTTTTGCCCCTTAATTTTGTGAGACCGAGCTACTGCAGAATCTTCCTCTTCTGATTTATTGACAACCCAAGTCAGCATATTTTTAAGTACCGAAGAGCGAATAGGTTTGGTCAGTGCATATTGCACCCCTGCTCTATCTAGTTTTTCCTGTGCAATCGTATATGAAGAAAGAAGAACAATAGGTGTATCATTAAATCTAGGGTCTGTATTAATCTGCTTAGCTAGTGTTAGTCCGTCCATCCTTGGCATAAACCAATCTAACAAAACCAAATCATACGAAGTGCCTTTGCTATAGGCATCAACCATAGTTTCTAGTGCCTGCTGCCCACTGCTCACTGCTTCAGGAATGGCTCCCCATGAGCTTAAGTATTCGCTAAATATTTCTCTATTGGCATTCATATCATCAACGATAAGAACCGATAACCCTTCTAACGTAGTTTGTTTGTCTTTGCCAAGAGGCTTCATCACTTTAGGTAGTGTAATTTCAAACCAGAATAAGCTGCCTTTATCTGGAATACTTTCTACACCTACTTCTCCACCCATTAACTCAGCGAATTCTTTTACGATGGTCAGACCAAGGCCTGTTCCTCCATAACGACGGGTAATAGAAGCATCCACTTGCACAAAGGAGTTAAATACATTTTTCTGCATATTTTTAGGGATACCAATACCCGTGTCCCTAATTTCAAAACGTAAGGTTACTTCTTTGTTATTTTCAAAACGTTTTTCTATACGGGTATAAACTTCCCCATTATCAGTAAACTTTAAGCCATTGCCAATCAGGTTAATCAGCATTTGTCTGATACGTGAACTATCTCCTCGTACTAAATCAGGTATATTACTAGCCACATAAGACAGTACTTCTACCGGTTTATTTTTATCCGTCATCGCCATGATAGTGGTCACTTCATCGACTAACTCGTGAAGTGAAAACTCGGTTATTTCTAGCTCTAACCTATCTGCGCTGATTTTTGAGTAATCGAGAATATTGTTGATGATTTCCAGCATGCCTTCACAAGAGACATGTGCAGTATCAATAAATAATTTCTGACGTTCATCGAGGTCTGTTTCTTTAACGACATCAAGTGAACCTAAAATCCCATGAATGGGAGTACGGATTTCGTGACTCATATTCGCCATGAATCGCATTTTCTCTTCTGATTTTTGAATAGCAGAAATACGTTGTTCAGACTCATCCTTTAGCTCTTCATACAGCGAATGCATTTCTTCAGAAGAGACCTCCAATGAGCGCTCTAATAGCTGCCTTGACTCTGTATCTGCGTGATAAGAACGGTTGATTACGGATAGAAATTGCTGCCATAGTGCTAAATCAGTAGGTACTGAGTTAAACGATAAAGCGCTTTTGGTTAACTGGCTAAGTAATCGTTGGTGTGGCTTATTATTATTTTTCATAGATCACCGTAAGTGTGAGTGTTTCATTATGTAGTGCACACGCCCCTTTACCAAGCGTTGCAAATTCCCCTGCTGAATAGAAACCTATCTGTTGTGTACCATAAGGTAGCCGTTTTAGAACAGAGTCAACTTCGATTTCAACATCACTGCCAAGGACAAGTAATCGTCCAATACAGCTCGCTACTATCGACAACACACCTTCACTGTGTGTGTGTATGGTCGATAGGCTATCGACCGCTTCTTCAGCACCTTCAATCAAGTTTTCCAATGTGCTATACATTAGCTGTGTTGAAGCACCTTGTGGAATATCACCAGCAAAAGAGATAGATTGTGTAGCCTCATCTATACCCATTATACTGCGTACGATATTGTCCTCTGGCTTTTCTGACAGAATAGCCAATGGGTATAACAAACCCGTTTGAGGTAAGCCATCCGCCGCTTTGCCTAGATAGTTTTTATAGAGCCTTAACGCAGGCTTTCCATCCAGTTCGTAGATGGTTTCTTGCTTTGATTTAGTAATAATTCTCTTGATACCAAAGGGTTTCCAACCACTACCCTTACTACTCAGGAAGTTAACAGAGTTACCATAAAATCCAATTGCGCAGGTGACCTTCTCCTGCGCCCTACCCGCTTTTAGAACCCAATTTTTTGAGGTACCGCCACTATTAGCAGACAAGCCGCCTGTAATCACAATGTCATTGTCCACTATCTGCTCGATACCCTGTAGATATTGGCTACCATTGATGACAGCACTGTCTGCAAAAGTCAGTATACCCACCAAAGAATCTTCTTTTAGCAAACTGGCTACTTGGTTACCTAATTCAAGTGATGTTTCCGACTCTTTTTTTTCTATCGCCACCCCTCGTAAACGAGTATCAAAAAATTGGGTAACAGAGATAACTAATCTTTTTCTTGCAACTCTATCGCCCAATATCCCTGCTGGCGTTGAGCAGCCTGCTATAACAGAATTAGGATAACGCTCTAGTATGTCTTTAAAGGGTTCTGATACGGTTAAATAATTAGCATGCCCAAATACTAAAACTAGTGTTTGGGGTGAATCCAAATGCGGAAGCGGATCACGCCAACCTTTACTCACCGTGTAATACGTTTGAAAAATATCCATTTTATCGAGCAGTTTCTTTTTATTCTTATATCTAACACTATAGCATAGTGGTTAAATTTTATACACTCCGTCTATCTGAAAACATAATGATCTTCTGTTGGCGACCAACAGACCAAGAAAGAAGCTACTTTAGGGCATCTCTATTAATTCTGGTCGGAGTTGCTGTGAGATAGAATTTGTTAGATTTTTGATAGAAAAGTTAGCAATAGCCGTAGCCATTGGTTACTTTTATAGCGAAAATATAGCAAATTCTAGCCTCAGCAAAACGAACCATGAATTAATAGAGATGCCCTTTACAAAAATGGCAACTTCACTACGCCATAGGGAAAAAGATATTGATCCCCAGTTATCTGTAAAAACTATCTTTTGCTTATTTTTTAAGTAGAATTCATTTCCACCACTACACAAACCAAAACAAACCAGAAACAACAATAAAAATAAAGTGGTCATAGACAATGCTCACAAACCATTGTCTTACCTGAATCCGTGGCTTCAATGCGGATAATAGGGGATAAAAGATTGGTTTAGCACGGGATTTAAAAAATCTTAGCTTCACCCTTCGTTAAGCGGGTATTTTTTAAACCCGTGATGAATCAATGTTTTATTCCCTATGCCGTAGTGAAGTCACGGGTTCAGGTAGTAGTTAATAATAAAAATAAGAAATAGCACCAAGGCTCCCAAAGTCTTAGGCGATACCCACAAACCATTGCCGTTGCTAATAACTAAATAGCTCAGATTCTTTATTGCATCTGAAGTTGGGGAAAAATGAAAACTATAATTAGAGTGTTAAGTACCAGTGCGCTGTTGGCTGCACAATTATTACCTGCGTCTTACGCAAGTCCGCAAAATATTGCCTCTCCGTTAGGCATCAATACCAATGAGGCTATGGATATTAATTCCAGCATGCCTTTTGTAGATTTATTTAAGCTATCTCTTGCCTTTGAACATGCGCGCCCTTGGTTAACAAAGGGCAAAGTTGTCTATGATAAAAACGGCTGGCCTAAAAATCTAAACGGTGGACAAGCAGGAACTCGCTTCATCAGTAATTTACCAGCCAAGACTATTCCAAGTGGTTTATATACCGTTCTCTATAACGGTGAAGGCAAACTAACTTATGGTGTTGATGCCAAGCTAGTGAGCCATACTAAAGGCAAGGACATTATCAGCATAAAACCTGGTAAAAATGGTCGTATCAGCGCCTCTCTTATTATTAAAGAAAGTAATGCTAAAAACTATATTCGTGATATCCGCATCCTGTTACCAGGCGGAATTTGCTCTGGCAATGCTTTTAAACGTGTCAACGAAGCGCGCCAGTGTGGTAACCAAAAGTTTTTATCCTTCGAACAACATCACGAACAGATACTTTTTAACCCTGACTACTTACATTTCATGAAGGACTTTAAAGTTATTCGTTTTATGAATATGTCAGGTATTACTCGTAATGACCTAAGCTCTTGGGATAAACGCCCTAAAATGAGTCAAGCAACATGGGGCGGCAAAGAAGGTGTGCGCGGTGTGCCTCTGGAAGTAATGGTCGAGTTAGCCAATCAAATTGGTGCTGATCCATGGTTCAATTTACCGCATAAAGCGGACGATACGTTTGTGCGTAATTATGCAAAATACGTTAAGGATAATCTTAACCCCAAGCTAAAGCCTTATATCGAATACACCAATGAAGCATGGAATGGGATTTTCTCACAGCATCATTACATGGTGAAGAAAGGCCAACAGATGCATCTTGATAAGAATAAATATACCGCTGGAAGTAAGTATTTTTCCATGCGTAGTGTTCAGATTTTCAAGATTTGGGAGCAAGTCTACGGTGCGAATAAAAATATCGTTCGCGTAATGGGTGCTTTCACCACCAATAAAGGCTTATCAGAGACTTTATTAAAATATAAGGATGCGTATAAGCATACAGATGCACTGGCAATTGCTCCTTACTTCTATATTGGACAAAAAGAAGTACATCGTATTAGAAGTATTGACTCGGTTTTCAAGAAACTGAGATCACCTTCAAATCCTTACTCTATCCCTAACATTTTAAAGCATGTAAAGACTCAGTCTAAGATCGCTAAAAAATATAAAGTGAGCTTGATTGCTTATGAAGGTGGTCAGCACCTTGTTGCCTACAAAACACATACGGTACGTGAAGGACCTAACCGCTACTTGATTTTTGCGAACAAAGATAAGCGAATGGCTGAGCTTTACTATCAGTTCCTTAAAGGATGGCAACAAAATGGCGGTGAGTTATTCGTAGCCTTCTCTGCTCCTCGTTTGTATACATGGATTGGAAGTTGGGGGATTAAAGAATACATCACTCAGCCCGCTAACGAAGCGCCTAAGTACCAAGCATTATTGGCCTTCAACAAGAATGAGCCATGCTGGTGGGATGGCTGTAAATCTCGCGCCCAAAACATACCTGCAAGGGTAGTGGCAAAGGTATCAACCGCTAGACCTAGTGCAAAGGTTAAAGCACTTGATCCTTTGGATTTTGGCACTCCGACGCCTGTTAGTCATACATCACCGAACTTTGCTAAGGTTTCGACAACAAAGCCCGCCACTATTCGCCCGATACAAGGCGTTATAGCTGAAACCATCGAGACCGTTAAAGGTCGCTGGGGTGCGCAACGACATGAGATCAGCAAAGTACGCGATAGCAGTAGCATCTATTCTCGTCATTCTAATTTTCGTCTAATGAACGTAGTCAGTGGTGATATTGAAGATAGCCGAGATCTAGCCGCTAACTGGCAGGCGCATTGGGATCGCCAATACCTACATATTCGTGTTGATGTGAGTGATGACAACTTCATCAAAGACTCAAAAGTACCTTGGGGTGATGATTCTATCGAAATCTTTATTGATGCAGATGGCAGCCGTCTTAGCTCATATGATAAGAAGAATGATTTCCAGTTTATATATCGTTGGAAGGACTACGGTATCGGCATGGGTCAGAACTCAGCTAGAAAGAATATGAGATCGGTTAAGCAGAAAATGATCAAGACTCAACAAGGTTATGTACTTGAAACTTCTATCCCTTGGAAAGTGCTTGGAGTACGTCCTACAGCAGGTCACAACCTTGGTATTGACGTGCAAATCAATGATGATGATAACGGCTCACAACGTGATGGGAAGCTAGCATGGAGCGCTCAAAAGGATGACTCATGGAGAAACCCACAAAGCTTCGGTCATATTGTATTAGCCGAATAAAACTCAAATGATGCCTACTTCAGACCCCAAGGGGTAAGAGTAGGCGTATAACCTAACAATCCCCAATAGGGCGTACAACGATGCGTCCACCTTAGAGCCAGTTAGGCTGGCTCTTCTTTAATTCAAGCCACAAAGCTTCAATACCAATAAGCTTTGGAGATAACGAACATCCCCATAGGGCGTACAACGATGCGTCCACTTTAGAGCCAGCTATAGGCTGGCTCTTTTTTATTCGATCTCAAAGCTTCTCAATAAACAAGCTTTGAGAAATAACAAACAATCCCCAATAGGGCGTACAACGATGCGTCCACTCTGAGCCAGCTTTATGCTGGCTCTTTTTTATTCATCCTGGACAGCCTCCTAGGCATTTTCTAGATTCATCTGTTATTGCAGTTAGCCTGTATTTCTCATACCCGCAGCAATCGCATTAATAGTTCTTAATAAACCATCTAAATGCTCAGATTCAACATTATCTGTACCTGCAATAGCCGCTCTATGTCGTCCTAGTAACTTAATTTGGATGTGATTAAGTGGATCAAGATAAGGATTACGACGCTCTAACGAGTAGCGCAAGAAAGGCGTATCTTCCATAAGTGCAGACAAGTCCGTTACTTTCAGAACACTCTTAACGGTTAATTCATATTCTTCACGAATTTTATTGAAGATGCTCAATGCTTGCTCTTTATTAGGTGATTGCTCCGCATACTCTTTCGCTATTTCCATTTCTGCTTTATACAACGCCATTTGCACGTTGCTCATTAACGCACTAAAGAAAGGCCACTCTTTTACCATTTTCTTTAACTGTGCTTCACCATCGTCGTGAGCATCTGCATAGTTTTTCAGAGCCGTTCCCATGCCATACCAAGCAGGTAAGGTATGTCGAGCTTGCGCCCAACCAAATACCCATGGAATAGCACGAATAGAATCTTTGGAGCGATTACCTGTTGCGCGATGTGAGGGACGTGATCCAATGTTGAGTAAGCCAATCTCTTGCACGGGTGTAATATCGTAGAAATAATCCAGAAAACCTTCTGTTTCTTCCGTTAGGTTTCGATAACAAACTTCACCTGACTTAGCCAGTTCGGACATCGCCGTTTTAAAGCTATCAGAAGAAGATTTTTGCTTATGGATGATGCCTGTACTTGCTTTGAGTAAGCCTGTAATACCTACACCCAGCTCATACACAGCCGTTTCTTCGTGGCTGTACTTATTCGAGAGTACTTCACCTTGCTCGGTGAATTTTATTTGCCCATGTACCGTTCCCGCAGGTTGAGAAATAATTGCACGGTGTGTAGGTCCTCCACCTCGCCCCACTGTTCCACCACGACCATGGAATAACCGACATTTAACGCCATATTTATCAGTGAGTTCGATAACCTGATTCTGTGCGTTATACAAATTCCACTGCGAGGCTAAGGTTCCACCATCTTTACAGGAGTCTGAATAACCTAGCATGGCTTCTTGTAGGTTTCCCGAAGCTTTTAGTAACTCTCTATAAACCGAGTTTTCAAATAAATGGGTTAATACACCTGAGATATGTCTAAGATCTTCAATCGTCTCAAACAATGGGGATATCTGGATATTGGAGAAGTAATTACCTTCTTTATCAATACCTGCCAGTCCTACCATACGCGCTAAAAACATCACTTCCATCACGTGGCTTGCGGTATGCGTCATGGATATAACATACGTTCCAAAGACTGGTTCGCCCGCTTCGGTCGTCATTTCGCGCATGGCTTCGAACACTTCAATAATCCGCGCGGCATGCTCAGACAATACTTCTACATTTGCCTTTGGCAACTTCTGTCTACCGACTAATTCAGAGAGTAGTGTAAGACGTTCTTGCTCAGATAGTACTTTGTAGTCCACTTCTGGCATGAGCTGCTGCATCACTTCTGTAACTGCTTCTGTATGCTCGGTAGATTCTTGGCGAACATCTAGTTTGTATAAGCTAAAGCCCAGTGTTTGTACTAAACGTATCAAATCTTTAAGATCACGATCAGCGATGAGTCGATCATTATGATGAACTAATGACTCACGAATAAGCGTAAGATCTGCCAAGAAATCAGCTGATGTCACGTATGCATTGCTTGATAATTTAGCAACTTGGCCATTTAATCGCTTAGTCACTGTTTTCTGTAGTGACTTAAGACGATATTTCATAATCGCTAATTTTCGACGATAAGGCTCTTTATCGTATAAATCTGGGTCATTTTTAAAGACGCTACTCGCGAATAATTTATTATCGTTTTCTAGGCTTGCAGTGAAATCATCAGAGGGTGTTACCAAGTCTATGTGATGCGAGAGTGAATCAACCAGCTTTTGCGTTCGACGCGTATACTCTTGCAATGCAAATTGCATATGCAAACGTATGGCTTTTCTTGTCACGTCGGGGGTTACAAAAGGGTTTCCATCGCGGTCACCACCAATCCATGAACCGAAGCTTAGTATGCTTGGAATTTCGATTTTTTCTTCAGGATAAACTTTACGAACGGCGCGTTCAAAGTAGCGATACACCATAGGAATCGATTCGAACAAGCTAGCGCGGAAATAGTACAAACCATAACGCACTTCATCTTCAACCGATGGTTTGCTAATTCTAACTTCATCAGTACGCCATAACAGCTGGATTTCTGCTCTGATTCTACGCTTTATTGAGCGCTCTTCTTCGCCAATCATTTCGCTATCATATAAACCATCAACTAAGAGGAAAATACGGCGTTGGATATCCATTACCGTGCGACGACGTGCTTCAGTAGGATGTGCTGTAAAGACGGGAGCATAGTGTAATTCGTTAACCAGTGTTTGCACTTCACTGGCTGTAAAACCATCCTGTTTTAACTCTTGAATGGTTTTTAAGAAAGAGCCTTCCCATAAACAATCACCGCCACCTGCTCGGTATTCATTACGACGCTGACGATGCATGAAGTCTTCTTCTACTATATTGGCAACTACGTAAAAAACGTTAAAAGCACGGATTACATTTTCTAATAAGTCTGAATCAACGGTATCGATCAGCGACATCATTTGCTGACGAAGCTCTGGGTTGTCCTCTTTGTTCTCGCGCAAGTTGTTCTCACGCAAGCTGATATAGCCTTTACGCAGCTCTTCGACGGTTTCCAATAATCTAGGATCTCCGCCCTGCTCTTTTAGGACATCACCTAATAAGAATCCGACACTCCGTATTTGTTCTTGTAATCCATCAACATCAAATTTGTATTTTTCAGCTATATTCATTGCTTAAATTGCCTTTAGATAGTTTCTTTATGAGACCTTTGCATGAAAGGATGGCGAGAGAAAAATGAGCGTAATTTTCTCTATTTTTGCTAAAAAAGAGGGTAATAGCCGAGCTATTGGCCGAATTTTTAGCAGAAATAGAGGAAATTCAA
>JALXAX010000189.1 GCA_026991755.1 Thiotrichaceae bacterium
AATGAGCGTAATTTTCTCTATTTTTGCTAAAAAAGAGGGTAATAGCCGAGCTATTGGCCGAATTTTTAGCAGAAATAGAGGAAATTCAAGCCATTTTTATCCGTCATATCTTTCGTGCAAAGGTCTCTTATTATCCACTGTGGTAGAGACGTTGCATGCAACGTCTCTACGGGAGATTATTTTAGTGAATGTCCTTAGTACTCGGCTTTCTTGAGAATAAAAATAACAGACTAAAAATAGCCGATAACACTGTACCTGCCACTGATAGAAAAAAGGCTGTTGTTTTTCTCAGTACACGAGCTGTCCTTAATGCTCCTTTTCCTGTTATTTTTAGAATACCTTTCGAATACTGTTTATGCTTTAGGGTGAATTTTTCTAGTCTTCTTAGATCATCACTATTCTCAACATAACGTAGTAAGTGCAAAGTATCAGCCAGTGAAGTATTCACCCGAATATGGTCAATATTCTTAGCCATTTTTTGCAATGGCATTAAGGCAGAAGGATGAAATGACTTTTTGGCTACTCGTGACAGATCAGATAAATTATTGGTTTGTTTAACCGATTGTTTAAATAACCTCCAATCGAATACCTTACTAGATATTCTTACCAGTTCGGCACTGAAGTTTTTCGTTAAGCGTCCTGTCTTGGCTGCTACTTTAAGCGTAGAGGTACCTGCTTTTGCAACGGAGGCAGAACCTGCTGATCCGTAAGTGGCTGCAGTTAGCCCAATACCCACTCCCGCCAAACCAACAATCAATTGATTTACCTCTTCACCCTTATTATGTAACTGGTATTGCTGATATAAGTCTCTCGCATCCCCGATAACTGTAAAATCTGAAGCAAATGCACCTGTTATACCCGATGCATCGCTGGCCTTGCCCGTAATAAACCCTTCGGAGAAATGAACAAGGCCTTTTTTAAGTTTTCGTAATTGAGTATCACGTTGATTAATATATTGATAATAATAATCGTAATGCAGTGGATATTGATAACGCTTACCAATAGCTAGGTACAACTTAGCATCTTCTAATCTATCTTCATTGATGGCTGAGCCCACCATTTCACTTAGTTTGTCTGCTGAGGCACTTGCATAGAGTAGTTGTTGTACATTGACGACTTCAGATTGGTAATCCCAATGACTGATAAGTTGCTTTGCGCTATAAGCTAGCCCCGATAGTGATAATAGCAATAGCAGGACTCTTATCACCTTTTATTATTCGCTCTTTTTATCAGTTTTGGATGATATTTTCTGCTCAATGACAGCATTTAAATCATTTGCTTTATCGACTCTCTCCTTATTCTTCGTGTTAGGTTCAGTGGCTTCATCATCTGCTTTGTCAACAGGCTTGACCACACGCCCATCACGATAAACACCTTCATCATTCAAGCCTTTTTTGACCTTATTTAGCCTGTATTCTTTATTTTTTACAAACCGCATCCTGGACTGCGAATAGTAGGAGGTTAACCAACGTAGTAGGTAACTATTTGATTCTGTATGTCCTGTCATCACATACTCAAGTACATTGGCATTTTTTGTAGACCATTGCATTAACCCATCAGAGTCTTCAGATCCACACATGAGGATTCTATCACCTAAGTGCAATATACGGTTATCCTCAGGCAACATCACATTACCATTGCCTCTCTTGAGAAATAGGGGTAGAGCTGAAAGGTTTTTATTACGGTCACGAGGGTCGCGTAATAAGTCAGAGACTAAGACCCCCTCTTCCTGTACTTTCTTGGCTAATGCTGGGGTAGACTCTTCACAAATAACAAATTCCCATAACTTTGGAATTTCGTCATTAACTACACCGATAATTCTACTGACCAACATATTCGCTTTATGATCTTTGAAACGAATAGCAATACGCAGAAAGTCACCCAGCAACGGTGTTCTGATCAGAGCGAATATCTTATGCGCTACCGTTTCGCCACGTTGCATCACTAAGTCCAACTCAGCTGCTTTAAATATGGCATCGTTTTGATGAGCGCTTTGTCGTGCGACAGTAAATATACTGGGGTTAAGTTCTAATGCTGTCATTAAAGTCGAGAGGTTATCAGGGTCATTATCAGTGCCCGCGATGATACCAATGGCTTCTTCTATACCCGCTTTCTTTAAGCTGACTGCTTCAGTAGGACGACCAAGGATACTACCTGATGGCACATCACGTTTTTCACTATCGGATTCAATAACACGTACAGGAATGCCAATATCGCTTAAATGGTTGTATACCGCTTTACCAAAACGACCATAACCACACATGATCCAGTGGCCTTTTTTAATAAAGAAAGGGTCTACCAATGATTCACCAGGGATGCCCGATAACCATTCGAAAAGGATATAAAGTGAAGGTGATTTTATGAGTAGCGCTAACGATTCTGAAAAGGTTTCAAACGGGTTAATAACCTCATTGGCACCAAATGAAAGTATGTTGTTTTGCATTTCCAGACTATCTGCCCGAGCAATAAATCGTGCTTTAGGATTAAGCAACTGCACCGTGATAGCTACCGATAAATTGGTCGATTCGTCAGTGGCTAATGCGATAACACCTTTGCACCACACCCGACGTATACCCGCATCTAACAGCACTTCTGATCGAGATGCATCAGCAACTACACCAAGACTTGGTATCTGTAAGTCTGCAACCTCTAGTTCATTGATCATTTGCTCATTATGGTCAATCACAACCGAGCGGATATTTTCTGATGCCAGCGCTTGTACGAGTTGATTGCCCGTATCACCATAGCCACAAATAATGTAATACGGTTCACGCAGTTCGTGTACTTTTCGTGAGAATTTACTGTGCTTTAGAAGGCGCTTGAATGCAGGGTCTTGTAATATAGTAAACAGCGAACCAATACCGTATAACCAGGTAATAACCGTTGCGTAAATAGCTAGCAGCGTCCAAGCCCGTTGCGCTCCAGTAAAATTGTTATCCAGTTCACCAAAACCGATAGTAGTACCTGTATAACTTACAAAATAGAAAGCGTTGAAGAAGGTCATTCCTTTTTCACTTCCTTCAACAGGAATAATGACAAAACCTACAACAAAGATAGCATATACAACAATAAGCGCGATCAAGGGAGATCGTAAACGTCTGAGCAGTATGTATATTATACTGGGCATAGAATACCTAAATACTTATTTATATGGGGATCTTTGCATGAAAGGATGGCGAGAGAAAAATGAGCGTAATTTTCTCTATTTCTGCTAAAAAAGAGGGTAATAGCCGAGCTATTGGCCGATTTTTTTAGCAGAAATAGAGGGAATTCAAGCCATTTTAATCCGTCATATCTTTTGTGCAAAGGTCTCATATGATTATACTAGGCAACACTAGTGCGTACTAACGACGTACACTCAGTGTTTCAGCGACTAGTAAAATGATGGAGGTAATATTCGCCATTAAAGCACCACCTGATAAAGAAACTACGATGGGTAACCAGTCACCACCGCTAGTGGTTTCAAAGACGGTTTCGCTTAAACCCCATATAATCGCAGCAGCGACTAGCTGGATAACAGCCACTAAACTAGTCGCTAAAAATACAGCTCCCAGGTGTGTTCTATCACCAAACTTAAGCACGGTTGCAATCAAGTTAACAACAATAGCCGCAAATAATTCGTATTCACTATGGTGAGAGACATTGTCCATGCCTCCTATAAAAAAACCGAAGTTTAAGGTCATGGCTAAAACAATAAAAAAGGCAAATATGACTTTTTCTGAATTCATAGAATACTCCTAATGTGGATATTTATGAGGATGAATAATACCTGAATCCGTGACTTCAATACGAATAACAGGGGTAAGGTATTGGTTTAGCAGGGTGTTTTTAAACCCGTAATGAATCTATAGCTTATTCACTGTGCTGAATTGAAGTCACGGATTCAGGTAACAGTAAACTAAAACTGAGTACCTACAGTACCTAATTCTTAATCAACAGCTACTATAGGCGACAAACTAGGCTTTAGGAAGGGTAACGCCTTGTTGCCCCTGATATTTACCCCCTCTATCACGATAAGAGGTCTCGCATACTTCATCAGCTTCGAAAAACAGCATTTGAGCTACTCCTTCATTGGCGTAAATTTTTGCAGGTAACGGCGTAGTATTAGAGAACTCAAGGGTTACATGACCTTCCCACTCAGGCTCTAGAGGCGTGACATTCACTATAATCCCACAACGTGCATAGGTTGATTTACCTAAGCAAATCGTCAATACACTTCTTGGTATCCTAAAAAACTCTACGGTACGTGCTAAAGCGAACGAGTTAGGGGGAATAATACACACATCTGATTGAATATCGACAAAACTATTCTCATCAAACGCTTTCGGATCAACGATAGCGGAGTTGATATTAGTAAATATTTTAAACTCATCCGCACAACGCACATCGTAGCCATAGCTTGATGTACCATAAGAAACTATTTTTTCATTATCACGCGTTCTTACTTGCCCTGCTTCAAACGGTTCTATCATCCCTTCGGCTTTCGCCATTCGTCTTATCCAGGCATCAGACTTTATACTCATTCCGCGCCTACCTTACCCACACGACTAAAGGGAACAGCAATTAAAGGAAAACGTGTATGACCGCTTAAGTCATAAGTAAATTTACGAGTCCTAAGTACATCGGGGACTGCTTGGATCAAACTACCCAGTTTAAAGCTTATAGGAATCTCTATAATGCGGTCTTCATGACCAGTGATAGTTAAATTTCTCTCAACAGAGCCTTCGGCTACTTTAATATTATTCAATGACAATCCATAATCTAAACCACGTAATGGAATACTAAATGGATTAGGGTTTTTTATACGAAGTGCAATTACTGCATTAGCACTACGTTCCAGAATAGATAAACCTGCCATTCTTACATTGTAGACGCTGATCTGGGGAGGCTCTGCCACCCCTTTGATACCATTAGAACAGGATGACAATGCCATTATCATGGCTAACAACATTACTATTTTTTTCATAAATGACTCTTATTTATTATAAATCTGGTATATTTATTCGCAAAGATCACTCAATGAGAGCAAACTTTTCCGCCAGCACTTTCGCTACTGTAACACTAGCATTCTTTCTCAACCGTTGGTGTAGTACATTAAACTTAACCAATAAACCTGCTTTTTCCTGGCTGTCTAAGTACAGCATCTTTTTAACAGCTGGTAGTATGTTATCAACACTGACATCTTCTTGTATGAATTCAGCTACCAATTCTTCATTGGCAAGGTTATTGGGTAGCGTGTAATAAGTCACGTTTAAACCACCAAAGGTGCGAACTAACCACACCGTGATAGGCGATAGCTTACCTGCTGCAACCATTGGCCTTCCCACAAACATACCTTCTAATACTGCTGTGCCTGATGCCATTAAAATCGCATCTGAAGCCGCCATTACTTTTCTGGACTCACCTTTAATGATAGTAATGACTAAAGACGGAGCTAATACTTTACATTGTTGTCTAAAAGTCTTATCAATTTTATCATTGACCATCGGGGCTACACAGCGTAACTCCGGGTCTTCTTTCTGAAGGTGTTGCGCGACTTTAATAAAATGAGGAGCCAGATATTTGATCTCTGAAGCTCTACTTCCTGGTAAAATAGCCAGTATTTTCTCATGAGCTGAAAGACCCAACTGTTTACGAGCAGGCTGCTTATCACTTAGTAGCGGGACTTCATCCGCTAGCGGATGTCCAACGAATTCAACCGGAATGTCATGTTGTCGATAAAAATCTGCTTCAAAAGGAAACAAAGTGAGCATTAAATCCAAATTACCCTTCATTTTCTGCACACGTTTGGAACGCCAAGCCCATACGGATGGGCTAACATAATGTGCCACAGGTATACCTGCTTGATGGAGAATGGTTTCAAGTTTAAGATTAAAATCTGGCGCATCAATGCCAATAACTAGATCAGGTTTGTTATCTAGCCAGCGATTAATGAGTGTTTTGCGGATTTTTAATAATTCAGGTAAGCGAGCAATGACTTCGGTAAAACCCATTACAGCAAGCTTTTCCATCGGATATAAGCAATCACAACCCTGTTCATGCATCTCTTTACCGCCGATACCTTCGAACTGGATCTCAGGATTTAATGCCTTCAAAGAAGCAATCAGACGGCTGCCCAATATATCTCCAGAGGTTTCACCTGCAATAATAGCGACACGTTTGATCAACGAATGATCCCGCGTTGGCTAGCATCACAAAAGCTGATCAACTCTTGAATTTCATCAAACTCAGTATACTCCTGCTTCAACTTAGCTACTGCATCTTTAAAGGCCAAGTCAGAACGATACAAGATGCGATACGCTTCTTTGATTCTACTAATACTCTGTTTGCTATATTGGTGACGTTTTAAGCCTTCTCGGTTAATACCACGCGGGATACCAGGTGCTCCCATAGCCATCACATAAGGCGGAATATCTTTACCTACCGCAGTTCCCATACCCGTAAAGGCGTATTTGCCAATATGACAAAATTGATGGATCAGTGAAAAGCCGCCTAAAATAACATAATCATCAATTATGACGTGCCCTGCCAACGTGGTTCCGTTAGCAAAAATAGTATGATTGCCGATAATACAGTCATGCGCTAAATGAACGTAAGCCATAATCCAATTATCATCACCCAGTACTGTTTTGCCAATATCTTGCGTAGTGCCACGATTGAACGTACAAAATTCGCGAATCACATTACGATCACCAATGATAAGCTCGGTCTTATCGCCCTCAATATATTTCTTATCTTGAGGCATTTCTCCAATAGAAGAAAATTGGAATATCTTGTTATCTCGGCCAATGCGCGTCGGCCCCTGGATGACCGTATGAGGGCCAACCCAAGTACCCGAGCCAATCGTCACATCGGGCCCTATAACGACATATGGGGATATTTCGACATCATCCGCTATAGTCGCGGATGAGTCTATAATGGCAGTGGAATGAATCACTAAATAGTTTTAACCTTGCTCAGTAACTGCACACATTATATCAGCGCTTGCTACTTTCTTGCCATCAACAAATGCAGTACCTGAAAACTTCCAGATTTTTCCTTTACGTTTAACTAGCTCAGCACGTAGTTCTAATTGGTCTCCAGGAACAACCTGCTTTCTAAACTTAACTTTATCAACGCCTGCCAAAATATACAGCATGTTATCTTGTGGCTCACTTCCCATAGTCTTAAAGCCCAATAAGCCTGTTGCTTGAGCTAAAGCCTCAATAATTAAAACGCCTGGCATAATAGGTGCATTGGGAAAATGACCTGTGAAGTGTGGCTCATTAATCGTCACATTTTTGATACACCTTATACTTTTACCTGCTTCTACCTCTAGTACTCTGTCGACGAGTAAAAAAGGATAACGATGCGCAAGAAATGTTTTGATCTCTTCAACTTCCATAACACCCGATACTGCACCCAACTTATTTTCTGACATATTAACTATCACTCCCATGATCTTTATCTATTATTTGTTGCATGTGTTTATCTAATTTTTTGACAGTTTTTGCCATTTCATTTAACTGCTTAAAGCGTACAATATTACGACGCCAAAGCCCTGTTTCAGATACACCCGTACCCGATGAATAAGAAGCACCAGATTTGACCAATGAACCTGTAACTTGGCTCATGCCTGTGATCATCACACCATCAGCAATTTCAAGATGACCCGCCATACCGACAGCGCCGCCTATTTTACAGTTTTTTCCTATAACCGTACTACCACCTATACCACAACAAGCCACGATAATCGTATTCTCGCCGATGATGACATTGTGACCAATCTGCACTAGATTATCTATCTTAACGCCATTATGAATAACGGTTGAGTTAATAGCGGCACGATCTATGGTTGAGTTAGCACCAATTTCCACATCGTTACCAATGACTACATTCCCCATTTGTTCTATGCGTTGCCATTGGTCATTATTCGGTGCAAAACCAAAGCCATCATCGCCGACCACAACTCCTGAATGGATAATACAACGCTCGCCTAATTGAGTATTCGCATGTAATGTTACGTTAGCTCTTAGTTGACAAGCTACACCTAAGCTTGAACTACTTCCAATAACACTACCCGCGCCAATGACACAATCATCAGCAAGCGTTACATTTTGCTCAATAACAACATTCGCCGCAATGCTGACATTATTTCCAATCATTGTGGTTTCATGAATAACAGCAGAAGGATGAATGCTTCTTTCTACAGCGGGATAAGGTGAAAAATATTGAGAAACAACAGCATAAACATAATAGGGGTTTTCATGTACTAGCACTGTGCCCTTAAAGTAGTCTTTATGTTCATCTTTCAGAACTACGACTGAAGCATTACAGCCTTCAAGTGCAGCAAGCCATTTTGGATCTGTGATAAAACAAAGGTCTCCTTTGTTGGCCTTATCGGGTGAAGATACTCCCTCTATAAGGCAAGATTCATCACCTTTAATGATTCCATTCGTTTTTTCAGCAAGTTCCTTTAAGGTAACAGACATAGAAAACTCCTAACTACTATTATATTAACGATTATAGTTGATTACTTCTTAGCCGATTTCTTTACGTGTTCTTTTTTTAGTTTTTCTGCAAGATTCTCTATGACAGTTTCGGTAATATCTACGCGTTCACTCGCCGAGACATAGTCTTGAATGACTATATCAATTTTCTTTGCTTTACGAACTTCATCAATGGTTTCAAAAACCAGTTTCTGAACATCATCCAGTGCGGCACTTTTGGCAATTCTTAAATCTTCTCGATAATCTTCTAAGGCTCTGTTTTGACTACGCTTTCTACTTCTTAGTTCCCGTTCTTTCTCTATTTTTTCTTCTCTTGTAATCCGACCTTCAGATTGTCGAATAGACTCTTCAAATAGCCTGATTGAATCCGCTTCTGCATCCAGCTCTTTTTCTTTTGCTAAGAAGCGATCTTTTAGTTCTTTGCTAGCAGCATCTGATTGCGGAGCGTGTTGTAGCAGGTATCTAACATTAACAACAGCAATACTGACAGTAACAAGATCATCCTTTTGTGTAGCAGATGCTGTTTGAAAAAAAGTAAGCAGCATAAGAGCAAGTGTAAGTGTTCTAAAAAGCAACTTAAAGTTAGGTAGTATGTTCATTGCGACATCATACCTTAATAAAGGGTTGATGATCTATTGAATGTCAGAAACCAAAGTACAAGTTTTACAAATTAAAGTACCCACTTATTTGAAATAAACAGAATATAATCAATCACTTAATCTATTAATGCGAACATGAAAGCTTTACTTATCACCCTAAGGACACCTCAATTAATTCATGGTTCGTTTTGCTGAAGCTAGAATAGCCATCATATTGACAACCTCAAAAACGTACTTTCTTACCTGAATCCGTGACTTCAATGCGGATAACAGGGGATAAGATATTGGTTTAGCACGGGAATTTAAAAAATCGTAGCTTCACCCTTAGGTTAAGCGGGTATTTTTTAAACCCGTGATGAATCAATAGCTTATTCTCTGTGCCGTAGTGAAGTCACGGATTCAGGTCTTAGATATAGCACGGGTAAGTATAAAAACAATCTATCTATTTGTGAACAATCAAGAATAGGTCAAGTCAAACTAACTATTTTTGTTTTACACTAGAACATCAACCAGTCCAAAATATCGGTCTCAGCGCTTTTATGAGGCTTTGAATCAAGGCACAGTGTGCAGGCAATGGCAGCGTCCTTGCCAAGCACTGTAACGCAGAGGCGGAGCCTCACAAATGCGCCCAAAGGGTTGTTCTGTCTGCCTCCATTCCATGCCGTTGTTGCACTTTTTGTGAAGGGAACAACCATTCCCTGCAAAGTGCACCTAGCCATGAAGGCAGACAGGATAACTGAGACCGACATTTTGAGCGGGTTGATGTACTAGGCAAATATAACTTGGAGTAATTACCATGGCAGAATCTCAATACCCAGATATTTTTGATAATTTAAAAGAACAGGTTTTAAAAGCGGGGCTTTTAAAACCTGTTCCACGTCGTGGGGTCATCGAGATGACTGCAATCATTGCTTCTTTAATTGTTATTTTTACTACCGTAAGCTACTGGAATCCTATATTTTTGGGACTATTTTTAACACTTATTTTTACACGCTCTGTATTTGTCTCACATGATATTTTGCACCTTCAATACTTTAAAAGTAAGAAAATATCCATGTGGCTATCTTATCCATTCTCAGCCCTTATTTTATGTAATTCACCTTCTTGGTGGATTTGGAAGCACAATATCAATCACCACAACTGGTGTAATGTTCCTGAAAAAGATGAAGATATTCTAGCGCTAGACGGCACTTTCATACCTGATAGAAAAGGAAGCAAGCCTTTCTTAAAAAAGTACAAACATTTTATTTTTTGGGGTGCAATTTTTTTTATGTATCCTGCTTTTATCATAAAATCTTTTAGCTATGTAATTCACTGGAAAAAATACGGTGAAATAGCATTAATGCTACTTCACTGGGCTATTATTTGGGGGCCTATTTTTTATTTTCTTCCTTTTTCTTCCGCTATTACCATTTTTGTAACACTCTACTTTGTCCTTTCAGCATGGTTATCTTTAGGTTTTATTACCAATCACCTAGGTTGTGAAGTCTTTGACTTAGAAGAAAGTAAAAAGCTATCGTGGATGGAACTTCAAATGCGTACTAGCCGATCATTAAAAGGTGGACTATTTACACACTGGTTCTATGGTGGACTAAACACACAAATAGAGCATCATCTCTTCCCAAGTGCACCTCGGTTTAATCTGCTTAAAGTGCAAAAGTTAACCCGTGATTTCGCTAAAAAACATAATATCAAATACTTTGAGACAACACCGATTGAGGCTTACATCCAGATTAATCAGGCAATTAAAGCTTATTAATGAAGGTCTGATATGCTGTTTCATGATGAATCAGGGCTGTTCAATGCTAGAAATCTGTTCATGGAATAGACAAAGTTCCCTCCACCTAGCAGGGGGAGGGTTAGGGAGGGGGTAGAT
>JALXAX010000190.1 GCA_026991755.1 Thiotrichaceae bacterium
GTAAAAACCGCGCCCTTCGACTCCGCTCAGGGTGCTACTTTGTTGCCTGAGCGGAGTCGAAGGCGGTGCTTGTATGTAAAGACTTATGCAACGATTAATATGTTGCTGTCTGATAAACCGCTAAACCGCTAAACCGCTAAAGCGTTGGGTATTTGCACCAGAAATGCTAATCATTAAATGGTTAGCTGGGTATTACATATATCGAATACGAGAGCCTTTAAACTCTTTTTTATCTAGCCAGCCATCGCTATTGAGATCAAGTTCGTCAAAGGTATCTTTGATGCCTAAGCGTCTGGTTTCGGTATAGTCGATAGCGCCATCACTATTGTGGTCGCTAGCATTAAATAGGCTCATTTCTACTTCACATTCTTTACTTGCTGTTTCACTAAGTTCTAGCTTTCCATTATCGTTTTTGTCACAGGTGGATAGAAGCATATCCAACTTAACTGAAGCGGGCATTTCATAGTCGCCCATATCAGGCTGCTCACCTTCAGACCCTTCGTACACAGGTGCTTTAACGTCGGCCATCATTTCTTCTAAAGAGATGAGAGAATCGGTATTTTTATCCCGAGCATCGAACATTTCTGTGTACATCATGCAATTCATTGAGGCTGCTTCACGCAAGGTTAAATAGTCGTCTTTATCTTTATCGCAGCGTTCAAATTGCTCTTTTTGATACTTCTTCATTCGTTCATCTTGCTTCTTTTTAAGCTTATCAGCGACCTTTTTGGGAGGGCGGTGGTGTTGCATGGAGCCTTCAATCACTTCTTTTCTGCTGATAAAGCCATCACCATCGGTATCCATCATATCCAGTACCTCTTCAGGTACACGGCAATCATTGGGGTCGGCAGGTTCCGTAGGAATGTATTCGTCCATGGAGAACTTTTGTAACTCATCACCACCTACTTTTCCATCTTTATTCTTGTCGCATTGAGCTAGCATTTCATCAGCTCGATCTTCACTTCTCTTTTTCTCTTCTAACATTCTGAAATTAATAATTTCGTCAAGGCTGACTTTGCCGTCTTTATCAACATCGACTTTAGTGAATAAGGCTGATGAGATGGCTTTTTCGATATCATCATCAGGCATTGAAAAGCTAGAAGCTTGAGAAGTGGTGCTGATGGCAAGTGTTAGAACAGAGATGAGAAAGAAGAGTGAAAAGCGAGTGCTCATAATGGGTAGATCCTGATCAAAGTAGAGGACATGGGTAGGAAGATTGATGGGAGAAGCAATTGAGCCTAGCTTTTGTATCTATCTATCTATCCTATGCCAGTATGTTTTGTATTTACGGTTAGTGTATTAATTACCCATATAAGTTCAATGCTATCAGCTGTTTTTCGGATATTAGCTATTATGATACCTTTGCATGAAAGGATGGCGAGAGAAAAATGAGCGTAATTTCCTCTATTTTTAGCAGAAATAGAGGAAATTCAAGCCATTTTAATCGTCATATCTTTCGTGCAAAGGTCTCATTATGTTAGTATTTTAAATACTCAACTCATCAGGATGATCAAATGGCTCGTTTTCTTCGTATCCTTCTTCTTACCTTATTAATTGGGGCTATTGTCTTTTTTGCCTTTAGAGCGAATCAGCCTATCACTAAATTGAAGGTGCCTGATCACGACCAAGTGATAAATACTACGGCTAATACAGCTACAGACTCAGTAGAAGAAAAAACAAAAGTTGATGGTGTTGATGATAAGGATAATGCTAAGGATAGTGACAAAAAAGAGGGTAAGCCTCCGTTGGAGGATCTATTGAAAACATCAGATGATGCAAAAACCAATGTAGACACTTCAGTAAGTGCCGATACTTTTGCTAATAGCTCTGCTAGTAGCTCTGACGATAAAGCAACGAATAAATCTGTAAATAAATCGGTGAGCACGCCCGCAGCTAAGCAAACAGACAAGAAATAAAACAAAGCTATACCTGATTACGTAGCTGTCTCAGCCATACTTATAAATATCTCATAGAATCTGTAGGTTGGGCTGACGCTAGGAAGCCCAACAAATGACGTAGCACTATTGTTGGGGTTCGTTCCTCACCCGCAACAGTTCCATATGAACATTTATTATTTTCATGGTGATGTCTGTAACTATGGTTGAGACATCTGGGTAATTAGGAAGCTATATACAAAACTATAAAAGATTAGTCCAAGCGATACCGATAAAACAGGATATAGCTATTGACACAACTTATTTCCCGCTTATAATTACCGCCCTCAATGGCTATGTAGCTCAGCTGGTTAGAGCACATCACTCATAATGATGGGGTCCCAAGTTCGAATCTCGGCATAGCCACCATATTCAAAAAGGCTTACAATCGACAGACTGTAAGCCTTTTTTATTTCAACATCACTTTAATGCCCTAATAGTCCTATGTCTCAGTCAATCAATAAAGTTGTTTTAGCCTACTCAGGCGGCCTCGATACCTCAATCATTGTTAAATGGTTACAAGATGAATATCAGTGCGAAGTCGTCGCATTTACCGCTGATGTGGGTCAGGGTGAAGAAGTTGAGCCGGCACGCGCTAAAGCCGAGGCAATGGGTTTAACAGAAATCTATATTGAAGACCTTCGTGAAGAGTTTGTTAAAGACTTTGTATTCCCCATGTTTCGCGCTAATGCGATTTATGAAGGTGAGTATTTACTCGGTACTTCGATTGCACGCCCTCTTATATCAAAGCGATTAATTGAAATTGCTAATGATACGGGTGCAGAGGCTATTTCACACGGTGCAACGGGCAAAGGTAACGATCAGGTACGTTTTGAGCTAGGTGCATATGCGCTAAAACCAGGCGTAAAGATTATCGCTCCTTGGAGAGAATGGGATCTTAGCTCACGCGAGTCATTGATGGCTTATGCAGAAAAGCACGGTATTCCTGTAGAGCAAAAGCGTGGCAAAAAGTCGCCTTATTCTATGGATGCAAATTTGCTACACATTTCTTATGAAGGTGGCCCCTTAGAAGATCCTTGGACAGAAGCCGAAGAAGATATGTGGCGTTGGTCGGTATCTCCCGAGAATGCACCTGATGAGCCTACTTATATTGAGATTGGTTACGAAAAAGGTGACCCTGTTACGCTTAATGGTGAAGCTTTATCTCCTGCAACCATGTTAGAAACACTAAACAAGTTGGGTGGTGATAATGGAATTGGTCGATTAGATATTGTTGAGAATCGCTATGTAGGTATGAAGTCTCGCGGTTGTTACGAAACACCGGGCGGCACGATTATGCTATCCGCACACCGTGCCATGGAATCTATTACGATGGATCGTGAAGCGATGCACCTGAAAGATGAGATGATGCCACGCTACGCCAAGCTGGTTTACAACGGCTATTGGTGGAGCCCAGAGCGCGAGATGATGCAGGTGATGATTGATGAATCACAAAAGCATGTAAATGGTACAGTCCGCTTAAAACTTTATAAAGGTAGCGCTACGGTTGTGGGAAGAAAGTCTGCAACTGATTCTTTATTCGATGAAGACATAGCCACATTTGAAGATGATGCGGGTGCGTATGACCAGAAAGACGCAGAAGGCTTTATCAAGCTGAATGCACTGCGCTTAAAAATTGCTGCCAAACGCGGTAGATAATTAATGACAGCTAAGCGAATCGAAGAGCTAGAAATCCTCATTATGCAACATGAGGATGCTATCGAATCGCTTAGCGCTACCATGCATCGCCAACAACTACATATCGAAAAGCTGGATAAGATGTTGAGCACACTGGCTTTACAGTTTAAGACGCTGCAAGAAGAGTCTGCTGTTAAACCACAAGAGGAAGAAGTGCCTCCTCCTCATTATTAGTTTGACTGTTATTTATTCCGTATAGCCATGATCTCTCAGGTAGCCATTAGTTATGATGATGTGATGAAGGCAGAAGCCTTAGAGCTATCGAAAACATCACATATCCCCCTGCAAGAAGCTCATCCTGAAGCTGCTTTTTCCTTACATCTTACGCATTCTCAGTTAGCGCTCGTTTTTAACGAAGACCCTTCACTTAAAGCACTGACTATTGATTTCCTATCCGGCAAAAACCAACATCGTCGTTTATACGGTGGTGGAAAAGGTCAGCAATTAGCGAAAGCCATTGGGCTAAACAAGTTTAAAAACCCAACGGTTATTGATACAACAGCAGGGCTAGGACGCGACTCTTTTGTACTCGCAACGCTAGGCTGTGATGTCACTTTGCTGGAGCGAATACTCCCCGTATATTTGTTATTAGAAGACGCCTTATCACGCGCAAACCAATCAGATGATGAGACTATTGTTAGCATTATTAAACGGATGTCTTTACAGCATAGCGATAGTAAAGATTATTTGCTTAACCTAAAAGAAAACCAGTTTCCCGATGTGATCTACATCGACCCCATGTTCCCGCCTCGCGAGAAATCAGCAAAAGTAAAGAAAGAAATGGTTATGTTTCATCATCTGGTAGGTAAAGATAATGATGCTGAAGCATTGATTTGTGCTGCCTTACCGCGAGCTAAGAAACGAATTGTGGTAAAGCGTCCTAGATTAGCGGAATGTTTACACCCGAAACCTGCATTCCAGATAACGGGAAAATCTACTCGGTATGATGTTTATTTGCCATTAGCTAGTACAGTAAACGGTAATTAAGGCTAATAACTCTGGCGAGGATAAATCCTTGAGAACAAGGCATCATGACGAGTCATAGTAGGACTATGGGGAGGAATGATAACGTCGTTATCAAGGAATTAGAGCGTCAGATTATTAGTCGTAATTGCTGTTTACTGTACTAGTTAGCTCTAAAGTTATTGATACCGTGTAGCTTGGGATAAGGAACTATATCGCTATCACTCATGTTTTGTATAGTGGGATTAGTATAGCGGGCACTTACTCGTATCAAGGTACTGACCTTCTACACCCTGAACGCTATGCCCAGATGCACTAGAATACACGCCGGACTCCTTCGACCAGTATCTTTCACACCTGAAATTCCTATCACTCAATGCCACCGATATTTTCCGATTAGACCGACCTTTAGACAAACTTTCAAACGAAACAACATCTGCTTTATCAGCAATAACAACTTTAGGCTGCTTATTCGCCGTTTGCGTTGTCACCCAGAATGTTTTGAATTTCCCAGCGGAAGGATTAGGACAATTATTGCCAATTGTCACCAACCATTCTGTCGTGTTAGCCCTGTCATCCAGTTCTACAGGTAGTTTGACCAACTGGCACCTTGCCAATTGTGCCGAAGTGGCGGTGCGTACCGTAGGTTTACGCTTTTCATAATCCACCACAGCCGATCTTATCGCACTCGAAACAGAAGTTAAAGGCAAGGGAATAGATTTGCGTAGTTTATGGTTTACATAAGTAAGTGCCTCTGCATGAGCTTGTTTTTTTGTATTTGGCAACTGAATAACAATATTATTGCCTTTTAACTGGCTAAAGAATGATGCTTGATTTGCGTGTACAGGCTTAGCGTGAGGGGGGATTTTAGATGATTTAGTTGATGCTTTTTGAGGGATGTTGACTGACGTTTTAGGGCTTACCGAGGTACAACCTGATAACAATAATACTGACAGAGAAACTATTAAAATTAATCTTTCCCATAAAAGCACCTTGTTCATAGCTTATCCTTAATAATAATATTGATTAACGTTGAATAATAAGACTCTGTCTGACATCTTTATACTAAAGAAGATAAGAGTAATCCTTATTACCCTGATAATAATAAAGAAATTTAATTGAAAATAAAAGACATCCGGTGTATAAATAGCGACGAGCGGAGAATAAATAACAATCAAAAGTGGTTTTCCAAAACCCTTTTGTAGTACACAACCCTTGTTAAGGAGTCGCTCGAATGGCTGTTAATACGCATACCCAATATTCTCAATATGCACGGTTAGTAGAAAAAGCAGAAGAAGACATACAAAACTATGGAAAGTATGTAGATCCTGCACTTGATGGTAACCCCAGCACCAATCTTGCAAACTATATCAGCAAACTGGAAACGGCTATCAGTGAACAAACCATACCGGTTGAACAAATTCCCTCTTTCCAAAATAAAATTGATAGCGCAAAAGCTCGCTTAAACGAATACCAGCCAAAATACGATGCAGCAAAAGCAAATCTGCCAGCTTATAAAGCCAAGCTGGAAGTGCTACTTAATACCAACCAGACATTTCTTGCACCTGATGAAAAACAAAAAGAATATTTATATGTACTGGATGAAGAAACCTGTAGGTATCGTTGTCAAGGGATAGGGTCAGAAAAAAATAAAGAGGCACAAAACTGTCGCTGTGTATTCTCGGACAAACACGATATTGAATTAAAAGACAACCAGACAGATGCCGTACGTATATGGCAAAATAATACTCACCTGAAAAACCTTACTATCACTGATAACCGTGTTTATAAAACCGCTCATCGTGATGCAATACAGCTGATTCCACCCAAGAAAATAAACCCTGACAGAAAAGTAGAAATACCGGGAAAACCACTACAAGCATGGGTCATATGTGACCAAATGTCAGGTGCAGTATTAGACAGTGCTACTGTAGAGAAATGTGTAATTCGTGCACCAGATGGACCATTACAGGGTATCTTTAGCTCAGACGGGTTATTTACTAATCTATCCATTATTGACAATGATGTACAGATTGCAGGCGCGCACTCGATTAATATCAACGGCTTTCTCAATGGTGAAATATCAGGGAATATTTTACGCCCTACACATGGCAGCAAACCGAACATCCACCTTTATCCTGCACGAATGGGAGGTAACCAGGCAGAAGAAGGCATGGCATTTATCTTGGGTTTTGCCAATGAAACGGCTAAATATCCAGATCAAGGCAAATTTCCCACGCTGTCTTACAAGAGTGTCATCGAACGTGAAAATTATCGGGTTACCGGATCAAACAGGAAAGTAATACAAGTCATTGATGATCGTAAAGACATTCCGGAAAGTGCAAGAGCCATGAGTTTTGCATTAACAGATTTTCGCTATTACGAGTTTTTAGATGCTTTCAGTACGTTAACCTTTGGTGAATACAAAAGTCGATATGCTGAAGACTACACAAGACTCAAGAAATGGCTAGACCAAAAAATCACAGAATTTAAAACCGGAAAACGCCCAGATGACAGGCTACCAGCCCTTAAGGCGGGCGATGAGAAACTCTCCTTGATAGGCGGGATCCTGGAAAGAGCACGAACTAATGCCATCTACAGCAATAACCTGGATTCTTTTAGCTTATCAAACTTTCCTGAAACTCCAGTACGAACCTTTACACTCAAACAAATAGCACTTCGACACGGCAAGCTTGAACCTTTGGTAGCGATCAATAATCGACGCGATGGAACGGGGAAAATCATGGTTTCTGCAGAAGTGCTGGAAAAGCGTAGGGAAGCGACACTGGAACACCTGTTAACAAAAGAGCAATTAAGAAATATTGTTGATAACCCGCACCCAGACAATGCCAGCACTTTACCTCCAGAAACAGCAGGCTCATCAAATACACCTGAACCTGTAACGCCAACCGATACATGGAGTCGGAACGGCGATATCAAGGCAGACCTGAGGATGTCTGCACAAACAGTAACTCAAGGTGAAACCATCAGGCTTTTCTTTAAAGAAGGTTCTATTTTCAATGCAAATCATAGCTATTTCTGGAAAATTAGTGGTACCACCAATGATGTCATTCCTTTCGGGAGACAATCTTCCTTTGAAATTGATACAGGCAGGTTGGAAGTAGGAGAAAAACAGAGAGTACAGTTTGAGCTACACAAACAAGGTTCATCAATCCCTATTACAGGCTGCCTATATCAATATAGAAGCAAAACCTGCTGAAGAGACTTCTACCACACCTGCCGCTGTTACCCCTACTGATACATGGAGTCATAACCCTGACATAAAAAAGGATTTACGACTGTCAGCCCAGACCGTAAATAAAGGTGAGATGATTAAGCTCTACTTTGCCAAGGGATCACCGTTTAATATCGGCTATGGGTACTTCTGGAAGGTCAGTGGCATAGTTGAAAGGTTAATACCCTACGGTTATAAAGCCCTGTATGAAATCGACACCAGCAAACTGGACGTTGGCGAAAAGCAACGGGTTCAATTTGTCTTGCGAGAAAACGGGACAAGCAATACAGTAACGGGGAGTGCCTATATCAATGTAAGACCGGAAGCAATTACTACCGATAACACAGCAAGTACCACTACCCCAGCAACAGAATCCAGCCTGACAGAACCTCGTAAAGTTTACGGGGATCTGGGTGCTTTAATCAGGGTTAACAAACAAAGCGTAGCCAAAGGTGAAGAGATTACCTTCTCAATAGACCCGGAATATATCCAGTCAGAATCCAGTAATGCCAAACTGACTTATTACTGGACAACCGCTGCAAATGAAGCCGGACATGAATCCAGCTATACGGTTAAAACCAATGAACTTACGATTGGTGATCAGCATGTGGTACGTGTGGCTGTTTATAAGCAGGTCAATGGGGAGACTGCTCGAAGCCAGATGAATGGGATGGGGTTGTTTGAGGTGACGGAACACAAAGCAGTTACAAGTACGAACACTGAAAAACCTACAATACCTACATCTGAATTTACAACACGTATCCCAACTATTGTAAAAGACGTAGAAACTGTGACTATTGGCGATAAAGTAACTTTTAGCTTGGATGCTGTTTATGAAGGTACGCGCTTTTACTGGATATTTGATGGCAATGGAGCTACTGCTCAAAAAAGTTCAAAGGCTAACTTGGTTGTTGATACTTCAGGTCTATCTCCAGGTAAGTATCGGGTCAGAGGAACTGTAACCAGCGAGAATAACAAGCAACATCAAGTGTCGATGTGGGTTGATGTGAACGCTGGTGTTATCGATCTTTTGGTAATGAATAAAGATACTAACCTGCCAGAGGCTAATCTTCCTTATACATTGATCTCTGATATCAATCCACTTTGTATGTATACAGGTAATACTGATTCTAAAGGAGAGATTAAAATAACAGATGCTCCGTTGGGGGCATATACCATTCGTTTTGATACACCTGATTTGGTAATCGTTAAATAACAATAGGGATAAAGAAATGACAGCACCTCAACAATCTCCAAGTACTCATAATACTTATAGTGTGACTAGTTCACCTGTTAATAACAGTGCAAAAACAATAATTACAGTTAAAGAGTATAAGACTCTCAGCACCAACACACACGCTCACCTTTATCAACAAGTAGTTGACAGGGTAAGCAAAGCACAGGCGGTAATATGTGGAAATAAACCAGCTCGTGCATTACCAGATAAATATAATCATGACTGTAATATGAAAAGGCTGGAACGCATAAAACGTATTTCAGGGCTTTACGCGGCCTCCTTCTTTGAATTGGAAAAGTTAGGTATTTATATCCCTTTTGTTGGCACCGCAGCCTTTGCCTCGAATGTGGTCAGGTGGAATGTCGAAGAGACAATGTATTATCTCGATATATTAACAGGTTATAGCGAAGAACCTCCACAAAGTTCGGATAACGATGAAGATTGGTCATTTTCGTTTCCCAGGATGATACCGCTACCTTTCCCATTTATCCCTGTTCTTTTAAAAATTTATGATCGTGAAGTATCAGAGGAAGCACTAAAAAGAGGTTATGACCCGAAAGACTTATTAGTGAACCCAGATGATATACAAGAGTACGTTGCAGAAAAAGTCAGGCGAAAGCTTGATACAATAACATCAGATATAAATAGCATCCTGAATCAGGTGTTTGCAGGTAATTACTTGGTCTTTATGGAAATATTTCCAATTATCGACTTCACTATCAGGTATGTTAAGGAAACAGGCACACCAAAGACACAAGAAGAAATAAAAGAACTTCGTCATACGCTGGATCGTTTCGTCGAATACTGGCGGAGTGCTGTACAACCATTTGGTGAAGTTAAAGAGCTTATGCAGCAATATGAGGGTTCATTTAAGGTTGATAGATCCCAACTTATACGAGAAGGCATTGAGCTTTGTTTGTCTGGCAGATCTCTTAGAGGTTCAAGAGATAGGATTTTATATAATGAACAACGATACACTTTACAAGACTATATGTGGGAAAAGATGTTTGAAGGCAAAGCCCCGCTTGAGTTTGTTACGAATACCAAACTTGCTTGGCTAGATGGTGATATGAAATATAGCTACAATAAGAAGGATAGTGTACCTGACAATTTTTTATTGGAATTTAAAGGCGATGGAAGTATAACTAACCCTGATATTCGTTATCCATTTACTCAGAAAGTAGTTCAGCGGTACGATGCACTTTATAGCGGTGGGAAAAAAGTACAGTTAATAACCCATCTAAACAGATTAGCCAAAGATGCAACTAATTTCTAAGTATTTGGTCTACAGATTATGAGCCATTTCCAAAACAAATTTTATTTCTTCGTAATCACGCTTCTCTTTTTGAGTTCTTGTAGTTTTGGAGGAGAAAAAGTCTCCATGCTGCATTTGAAAATAGGTAGCACCATTATTGAGTTTAACCAGATGCAAGCTAAAGATTGGTCAGTGCCCCCTGAAAGGTTAGCCTACATTGGTCAAATCAATGTTCGTTCCCCAGTAACAGTTGAATTAGGGGGAGGGATTGTTCTTGATATTCCTTATGCAAGGACATCACTATTAATATTTAATACCCGTGTAAATGATTTCAGCCTAGTCACCAATCCAAAGGGTGATCAAAGCAAGCAACATGAAGCTAAGCCACTCTATGACAAACTATACAGAGTACTGGAACAACACCCGGGCTGGGAGTTTAATGT
>JALXAX010000191.1 GCA_026991755.1 Thiotrichaceae bacterium
ACTTTTTCTTTCCATTATTGTTGTTCTAGCACTATAGCGTGTCTTTACAACATAATTAGGCTCAGATGAATAGGTCACTTCTGAGCGGATAACACGTTCATTTTCATCAAAATCAATAACGACCTCTTTGCAATATTGATTCAAAATACAGAAGTTATTTACAATGAGTGTTGATTCAGGACAATGAGGATTAGCATTTTATTAAGACGAAAGAGTATGAATTTTATACAAATAGTACTTGCAGTCCAATAAAAGGCACTATACTATGGTTAAAAATCAACAATAACATAAGATATCAAACGGACTTGTATGTATTTATTCATAAAAATATTTAGTTTCTCAGTTTCTCAAGTAGACTGATTTCGCTTTCCTTTCTTATACTGCTCTACCCTACGATTGCATCAGCCGATCTCCCTCTCACAGTTGAAAATCTTCTAAGTGACAAAGGGAAAATGCGTGTTGAGATTTCAGCCTCTTATCTAAATCAAGAACAACGTGGTGTAGAAATTGCTAAGCCAATAATAATCCAGACGGGCGAAAATTCTTATACCACTATTCCAACACAGGTGGGAGAGCGTCTTAATAATACCGACATACTGGTCACAACAGCTGGCATTCGCTATGGTGCAACAAAAGATACTGAAATTTATGCTCGCGCTTCCGCTTTAGGGATTGATCGTCGTGCAACTTCCTTAAATGGCACTATCATAAAAAATAAGGATGGTCATTTTACCGATGCATGGGTAGGTTTAAACCATCGCTTTCGTAATGACATAGATCATCCCGCTTTATTAGGTTTTGCAGAATTACAAGTAGCGGAAAAGCGACGCGGCTCTAAAATGGCTTATGGTAAATCCTTGGTACTAGGTGGCACGACCTACCAAACCTATGATCCCGTTGTCCTTTCCCTAACAACCTCCATTCAGTTAAATGCCAAACGCAAGCAGGATAAAAAGAATTATCATCCTGGTCACAACCTGACACTTTCTCCTTCTGTTGGCTTTGCCGTCAATGACGAAGTAACACTCACAACAGGGTTAGGCTGGAGACTTCAATTAGCAGATAAGCTTAATGGTGAAAAAATCACTGCACGTAAAAGCTCTACTAGTCTTAACTTAGGATTAGGCTATGCGTTTAGTAAAAAAGACACGCTAAACCTTAGTATCAGCCCTAAAGTATCAGGGGAAGGTGATGTTCAGATTAAAATGAATTGGATACATCAACTAGATAAAAAATAAATATATTTAAGAATAAATAGCAAGACAAGCTACAAGCACAAAAAGTAACAACGATTTAATTAAGCTCGCTTATTAGCACTAACTAATAACGATCTTAAAAACAGCATATAGCCTTAACTGTATGCTCAACCTGTTTCTATACAGCAGACATCCAGTATTAGACTCTTGATGCCTGCTCATAGAAAACAAGCGAATACTCGCTTAATTTTAAAACGACTAAATATGGAGAACATAGTCATGAAAAAACTATTAATTACAACTGCACTTGCAGCTAGCCTCACAACCGTTAGTGTACAAGCTTCACCTAACATTGCGCAAGACGATATGAATCAAATTTTTTCTACTGGATCAACTGGAAATAGCTTTCCTGTTGGTAGTGGTAAACAGTCGCATCAAGTTTCTATGCTTTCCAACCAAGAGATGAAAGAGACTGAGGGTGCATGGGGACCGTGGGGAGGGGCTATTGGTGCTGGGCTAGGAGCTTGGGGGTATACAGCGTATGGTTTATCTTCAGGATCATGGTCGTGGAGTGCTTTTGGTTTAGCTACAACATCAGGAGCTGCAGCTGGTGCTATCGCAGGTCCTTTAGGTTGGGGAGAAACATTGGCTACAGCAGGAGCTTATGGAACACTCGGTACAGCTTGGGGGGTTGGTGATGCAGCAGGATGGCAGTGGTAACTAGTTTGTCTCTGTACACGACATTTTTCATGTCGCTTCACCAGAATAAGTTATCCTTTTCCTCTTTCTCCTGATGGGAATCATATCAGGAGGGCATAAAAATAGGATAAGTAACCTAACGATATCAATCATCTCATTCAGACCGTGCAACAAGTGATCCGTAAGATAATCTAACCCGTATCGAAATAAGCTCTGCTCAAGTCGACCGTGAGTTTTTTCTTTTAAAGGCTTGATTACTTTATGTTTCCACTCACCCGCCTTATGCGCCCAACAAAAAGCAATAGCCAACAAAGCCATCATTTTCTTAATTCGAGAGGGTTTTGTTAAACGGGTTTCCTCCATGTGAAAACCTCGTCCTTTCAGGCATTGAAATAAGGTTTCAATTTCCCATCGATACCCATAAATATCAATAGGATGAACAAAGCGTTCGTTGCCTGCTAAGATTAATAATTCACCTGTATCCAGTTTCATTCCACTAAGCCAGACTAATTGATTCCCAACCCAGCGTTGTCCTCTCAGTATGCGTTTTTTATTCACTTTGAGATCGCTGAATAAAGAGCCAACCGTTCTTTCTCGACCTTGGGCATCCCTCATTTTTTGGCTTTTTTTCATTCGCATTAGATAAGGAATTGAGGAATCAGTCAGCCATTTCCACCATTCTTCACCAATAAATTCTCGGTCACCTAATATCCCTAAAATATTGGCTTGACCAAATTCATTAATAAAGTGTTCTAGAAGTGCAATTCGCTCATCTTGATTGGAGTTACCTTTTTTATTGAGAATTTTCCAATAAATGGGAATAGCAACACCTTTATAAACAATCGCCAAAGTTAAAATATTGAGATTGCTTTTTCCCCACATCCAGTTCGTTCTATCGAGCGTTAAATAGTATGATTTATCATAAAAACTAAAGAGTTGCATGATCAATCGAGCAATAGCATCATAATCAAAAGTAACCTTTTGAAAGAAGCGCTGTAAACGGCGATAACGTGATGTTAGCTCGGCATCACTTTTAAATCCAAGGGCTAGTTGAGTTAAATTAATTTGCTTTAAATGGAGTAAACTTAAGAGCATTCCAATAAAACAATCTAAATGCGCCTTATTCCAGATTAAATGCTCTTTTAGTATATTTCGTAATCCATCATTCAATTCTATTTTTATCATCGGACAATAGAACAGATGAATGATGTGTTTTTCAATAAATAACCGATAAAATGCTATTTAATCAATATATTAGGTTTTTTGTCGTGTACAGAG
>JALXAX010000192.1 GCA_026991755.1 Thiotrichaceae bacterium
ATTGAGGCTAGAGAAACTGAGCTGTTTCATGTTATGAATCCTGACAAAATAACAGAAGTTTTTACTTAATTTTGGAATATGGATATTTTCTCATATTTTAGAGACTTAATCAGAGATTCCTTAAGCAATAAAAAAGCCGAGCAATAGCTCGGCTTTTTACTAATTCGCAAGGAGTTAGATATACAAACAGATATCAGATTCACCTGCAAATTCAAAGAAGGTAGCAGCACCAACGTACTCAATACCATCAATGAAGTCGGTTTCAGCATCAAAACCAAATAGATCAACGGTCATCTGACAAGCGAGGAACTTAACTTCCGCTTCTTGACACATTTCACGTAGATCAGGAATCGTTGCAACACCATTATTAGCGATAGTTTTCTTCATCAGTGTTGTTGCAAGGTTCTCGTAACCTGGGATGATGGCCTGAACCGCATTTGGGATGTTCCAGTTAATGTCTTGAAACCATTTTGGTCCCATAGGCATCTTCATTGGCATACCAGGGTTACCTAATGGGCTAACTTTAAGACAGCTTAAGTCTTTTTTAAGCATCTGTAAGCCGTAAAAAGTAAAGAAAACTTCAACTTCATAATCAAGAGCAGCTGCTGTTGATGCAAGAATGAAGGGAGGGTAGGCCCAGTCAAGGGTTCCTTTAGTTGCGATCATCGCAAGTTTCTTTTGATCAGACATATTTATAATCTCTCATAGCGTTTTCAAATGGGTCGTAAGCACATTATAACAAAAATTAGTAGTAAATAATATTCTAATCTTCCCGACCCTCTTAGCCCAATGTTGTTACATATAAATCAAGCAGTAGGTTGTACAACAGGATGTCCTGATTGATACCAACGTACGATGCCGCCACTTAAATTTAATGCTTCAATCCCCGTATTTTGCTTTACAAAACCACATGCCTGACCTGAACGAGCACCTGTACGACAATAAAATACAATAGTCTTATCTTTGGGTAGGTCATTCAAATGTGCAGGTAGTGTATGAAGAGGCATAAACTCTCCATCTTCAATAATGCCCTGGTTATATTCTGCTTCAGAACGAACATCAATCAACTTGATTGCTTCGCCATCATCAATCATCTTCTTTAAACCATTTGCATCTATTTCTTTAATTCCAAACACTTCGCTTCCTCAATATTCGTATATATTAATACGCTAATATATAGCCTTTGTTTTGAAAGTCAATACGAAACCATTAATTGAGCTTAAAATGCATTCATTTGCTTCTAAAGTTCTCTATCTAGTTATTAACGGGCTTACTCAAGCTCATTAATTAATATTCTTCAAAGATAATTCTATAATGTCCAGTTATGAACTTTAGACGTACTATAAGTGTCTGCTCATTTAAGGAACCTCTGACCAACTCATGATTCGTTTTTCTGAGGCTAGAATCTGCCAATTTTTCGCTATAAAAGTGACCAATAGCTACGGCTATTGCTAACTTTTCTATCAAAAATATGACAAATTCTATCTCACAGAAATTCCGATCAGAGTTAATCAGAGTTTCCTTAAACAACTCCTCCTCTATTGGGATGCTGATATGCTAAACAAATATACAACTCTACTACTTTACTGGTTTTTATTGTCTGCACCTGCTTTTGCGGAGTTAAACTTAGAACTACCTGACTTAAATCTACCCGACTTTGGCGCGGGTTCATCAGCGCTAGAACAAGATAGTGAGCTCGGTCTAAAAATAGTACGCTATTACCGCAGATATAAGCCTATTGTTGAGGATCCTGAGTTAAATAGCTGGATACGATCAATCGGCAACAAACTGGCCACTAAATCCCCCCAACATGGAAAGCTGTATTTCTTAATCATCAAAGATCCTGCAATAAACGCCTTTGCTACCCCAGGTGGTGTCGTTTTTGTCAATACAGGGCTCATTCTAAACTCCGACTCAGAGAGTGAGCTAGCCGCAGTTATTGCTCACGAGATCGCTCATGTCACTCAGAATCATCATGCTCGCTTAACCGCAAATGCTAAAAGCAAACTATTAGGAACAAGCGCAGCTATCGTCGCTGGGTTAGTTGCAGGCAGTCAGAATTCTGAAGCTGGTAGTGCCATCATTTCAGGCGCACTTGCAACCCAACAGCATCAACAACTTTCTTTTTCACGAGGGATGGAGGCAGAAGCCGATCGAGTAGGCATTCGTATTCTTAGTGGAGCAGGCTTTAAGGCCAGCGGCATGCCTGACTTTATGACTAAACTTGATCGCCTCAGTAATAGCTCCTATGCCCAATTAACCAAATATCTGCAAACTCACCCTTTATCCATCGAACGAGTGAGTGATACACGAAGCAGAGCACAACGATTAGGTAACAAAGGAAGAGACAATCCTCGCTTTCTTTATGCAAGAGAGAAAATACGAGCGCTCATGAATTACGGATATCAATCACAAACTCCCTCTTTAGCGAATACTCCTCTCAAAAACTATGCTTCAGCGATGCAATTGATAAGCCGTGGTCAACATAGCGCCGCCTTAAAACTATTAGGAACCCATAGCAATAAACCAGCAGTAGCCATTGCTATAGCCACTGCCCTCAATGGCACTCATCAATATAAAAAAACAATTGACCTACTAACGCCTTTAGCCAAAACAAGGTTAGGAGAACAGTCACTACTTATCCCTCTCGTCAATGCCTTATTGGCCAAAGGAAGAATAGATGAAGCTTGGCAACATATAAGACATGTTGTCCCCACAGAACAAACCAGCTTGTCCTTTTTTGAAGTAAAACAAGAAATAGCTAAGCGTAAAGGCTATATTGCCGAGGCTTATATTGCTGCTGCCGATAGAAATATTCGAATAGGCGAAACGAAGCATGCTATTGCACAATTAAGGCAAGCCATGAAGCTATCAGGAATGAGTGGGCAAGATACGGCTCTTTTACAATCAAAACTTAATAAACTCATGTAATAAACCGCGCTATATAAGAGATACAACAGAATATTAGAACATGCTAATAAACTTGATATAGATCATGAATGTTGCGAACCAAGCCATTTTCACTTACTATGGCTTTCATTGGATGATTCGGGGGCTTACCCACCGATTTAACACCAATTATGAAATTAATTATAAAATACCTGGAGTATGATATGCGAATAAACTTTCGCCAGATGATAACTTCTGCAAGTGCTATTGCAATAGTTGCGGTCATGGGCATAACAACAAATATTGCTACTGCTGAAGATAAAGCCGCTTCACCGCTAGAAGAAGGAAAAAAATTAGCTTTTAACAAGAAAAAAGGCAACTGCCTAGCTTGCCACATGATTCAAGGTGGTGAAATGGCTGGCAACATTGGGCCTCCTCTTATCGCCATGAAAGCTCGTTTCAAGAGAGATGCTTTGATAGCCCAAATTACAGATGCAAGGGAGAAAAACCCAAACACTATAATGCCTCCATTTGGAACATATTCGATTGTTTCTGAAAAAGAGATTGAAAAAATTGCTGACTTTATTCTTAGCTTATAAGACTGTCGTAATTAGAACTAAAAGATTTGGAGTTTTATAAATGAAAAAAGTATTAACAATTGCTGCGACAACGCTAGCATTAGGCTTGACACCTCTAGTAGGCGTACAAGCATCACCTGCCGACGATCTTTCTGCGTTCCAAGGCTATTTCAAAAAGCGTTTCCCTGATACTAAACTTGCCGACTATAAAAATGGTGTTTATTCAGTAGACGCTCCATCACGCGAGCAGTGGGAAGAAATGGAAGAATTTCCCCCTTATGAACTAGCTATTGATGATGGCGAAAGCATTTGGAACAAGAAGTTTGCAAATGGCAAAGGCTATGCTGACTGCTTGGGTGAAGTCGGTGCTATTCGCGCAAAGTTCCCTCACTATGACGCAAAGAATGATGATATCGCTACTCTAGAAGGTGCTATCAACAAATGTCGTACAGATAACGGTGAAAAAGCATTCAAGTGGAAGAAGGGCAAATTAGCTAAGCTTTCTGCTTATATTGCTTATCAAGGACGTGGCGGCAAAGGCGACGTTAAAGTTGAAGGCGAAAAAGCGGAAGCTTGGTATAACGCAGGTAAAACATTCTTCTACGGTAAACGTGGTCAGCTAAATATGGCATGTGCAGATTGTCATGTTTACTACTCAGGTCAACGAATCCGTGGTGATACATTAAGCCCTGCACTAGGTCATACCACTCACTTCCCAGTTTACCGCTCTAAATGGGGTAACCTAGGTACACTTCACCGTCGTTATGGTGGTTGTAACAAGCAAATGCGTGCTAAGCCATTCAAAGCTCAAAGCAAGCAGTACAAAGCGCTTGAGTACTTCGAAGCTTACATGAGTAACGGATTAGAGTTTAACGGTCCTGGCGCTCGTAAGTAGAGCTTACTATAAGCTTTGCTTTAAGTAGCTAATAAAAGCCCAGCCTAGCTGGGCTTTTTTATGCCTAGCTTTTTTAAGTGCTCCCCATTAGACGTGTATAAGCTATAGAGAAACATGCTTGTCAACAATGATTTCTCCGTATTATTGATTTTCAAATTTAGCTCTGGGTCGTATAATAATACTTCCTTCCTTTGCCTTAGTATCAAGTTTGAAGTGCAAGAAAAATGAATGGACTTGAAGCCACTACCATCCAATGCCCTTACTGCTGGGAGCAGTATCGAAATCACCGTTGATTGCTCGGTTGAACATCAGGAATATGTCGAAGATTGTGAAGTTTGCTGTCAACCTATCATTATGAGTATTGCCGTATCCATGGATGGACAGCCTAAGGTAAGCGTTACACGAGAAAATTAGCTCGTATTATAGAGTGAGACCTTTGCACGAAAGATATGACGGATATAGCAAGCTTAATAATTGAGTTGACCGTTTTGATAAAACGGCAAGCTCACTAAAAAATGGCTTGAATTTCCTCTATTTCTGCTAAAAATTCGGCCAATAGCTCGGCTATTACCCTCTTTTTTAGCAAAAATAGAGAAAATTACGCTCATTTTTCTCTCGCCATCCTTTCATGCAAAGGTCTCAGAGTAGATTATTGTTATCCTGCCCGTTTCACATCAAGCACACTGGGTAGTTGTGATAATTTCTTCAGTATTAACTCTAGTTGATGTGTGTTTTCTACTTGCACCGTAATATTAATCGCTGCCCTTAGAGTGTTTTCTTCGTGTTGTATCCCAATATCAAGAATATTCACTCGTGAAGCTGCTAATACACTAGCGGTATCACTAAGTAGTCCAGGTCGATCTAAGCCTGCTACTTGAATATCTACGGAATAATTACTGGTTTCATCTCCCCAGCTCACGACAACTAGGCGCGACTGCTGTTCCTCAGAGAGGTTATCTAATCGAATATTCGGACAATTCTCGCGATGTATGGAGACGCCACGACCTAATGTGATATAGCCAACAATACTGTCACCTGGTACAGGCTTACAGCAGTTTGCAATATTTATTAATATGTTACCAACCCCTTCGACTTGTACGCCTTCTACATCCACAGCCTGTTTATGTGAGTCTGCAGTTGTTTTGTTTCCTACTGATGCTTTCTTTTTTTTCTTAATAGGTGGTGTAGGTGACAATGCCTTAGTGACTTGCTGCGCACTAATATCACCCCTGCCCAAGGCAATAAGAAACTCATCTTTACTTTGCAATTTAAACTGTTCAACCAGCTTTTTCATATCAAGGTGGGATATACCTAGACGGTGAGCTTCTCTTTCTAAAACAGCTAAGCCATCTTTTTTGTTGGTATCATGATCCTGTTGCCTTAGCCAGTGACGGACCGAATTTCTAGCTTTTGATGATTGCAGATAGCCTAAGGCATTATTGAGCCAACGACGCTTCGGTTGTTCTTCTTTCTTTGTCAAGATTTCAACTTGTTGACCATTTTTAAGCTGATGCGTTAAAGGCACCATTTTGCCATTCACTTTTGCACCATAGCAACGATGGCCTATAGAGGTATGTACTGCGTAAGCGAAATCTAGCGGCGTTGAGTTTTTCGGTAGATCCATCACATCGCCCTTTGGGGTCAGGGCAAAAACACGGTCTGAGAAAATTTCAGAGCGAAAATCTTCCAATAAGTCTGAATCGCTTTCATCTTGAGAAAGAAGATCTCGCAATGAAGCAATAGCCGCTTCCATCATTGCATCTTGAGGCCCCCCTTCTTTGTAGCGCCAATGAGATGCAACACCTAGTTCTGCGGCTGCATGCATATCCTGAGTACGCAATTGAATTTCTACTGCTTTTCCTTTTGGCCCATAGACAACGGTGTGTAGTGACTGATAACCATTAGGCTTTTTATTTGATATATAATCATCGTATTCATCAGGGATGTAGGTCCAACGCGCATGAATTTCCCCTAATAATTTATAGCAGGCACCTGTGTCTTCTACAATGATGCGTATAGCGCGTAAGTCATAGAGGTTATCAATGCAATCAAGGTTCTTACGTTGCATTTTTTTGTAGATACTGTAGATATGCTTAGGTCGTCCATAGACTTTGGCTTCGATATTAAGGTCAGACACCAACTCTTCAATGAGATCTACAAAAGCTTCTATGTAGCCTTCGCGTTCGACTCTTTTGTCATTAAGCGCTTTAGCAATTTGCTTGTAAGTAAGCGGATCAAGATAGCGGAAAGAGAGGTCTTCTAGCTCCCATTTCATCTGGCTAATACCCAAACGGTTGGCTAAAGGTGCAAATATATCTAGCGTATCTTGAGCAACACAATGACGTTTATAATAGCTAGCTTGATCTAAGATACGCAAATGCTGTAACCGCCATGCCAGCTTGATAAGCACTGCACGTACATCATCAACCATTGCTAATAACATTCGCCTTAATCGTTCGGCCTGTTCAGGTACCGATGGACTAGGCGATTCACCGTTTTCACAATTTCTAAACGTATTGAGCCAACGTACACTTTTTACTAACGTCAGATAGGTTTTACCAAACTCTTCAGTCAGGGTAGTATCAGAGAGTATTTTGATGAAATCTCGATCGCTTAGAATAGCAGCTAATAGTGTAGTTTGATCCACATCAAAGTTAAGCAAGATAAGCGCAACCTCTATGCTATAAGGTAGTTTGTCCTTATTTACACGGTTCTCTAACGCTAATGTAATTGCTTTTTTGACTAGTTGACGATCCTCTTCTTTATCGGAAACACTTAATAGCTCGATAAGCCCTTGAGAGGAATCTACAGAGTGATGACTAGATTTCATAACATAGAGCTTAACAGATTTTACTCAATAAATGATGGCGGTTAGGAAAGATGAAGACTTCGGTCACAATATTTTTACTTTTTATACTCTTTTTAACACCCCTGTGCCGTGCTGAAACGGTTGTTCTTATACACGGTTATTTGAGCAGCAGTAGCGATTGGAAGGAAAACCAGGTTACTCGACCTATAGAGGCTGCGGGCTGGCGCTATGGTGGAAATTACACCAATACGCGAACCGCGCAGTTTGGGGTAATAACACCTGCTATTAGTGATTTAACGGCGAAAGGTAAGCGCTTTTACACGGTTGATTTGCCTGCTGATGCCTCTATACAAACACAAGCACAAGTACTAAGTTATTATTTGCAGCATCTTTACGATCAACGCAAAGAGCCTTTGGTTCTTGTTGGCCATTCTGCAGGGGGTATTGTTGCAAGAGCTTGGTTAGTTTCCCCTCAAGCTATTCCTACAAAGGCACTAATTACCATTGCCTCTCCCCATTTAGGCACACCGCTAGCCAGTTGGGCTGCACTAGGCATCAAAACACCTTTGAATGAAATGAGTCGTATGCTGGGAATTAAAAATTTTAGGAAATCCGCAGCTATTTTTCAGGACTTAAAAAAAGAAAAACCCAATAACTATTTATATCGATTAAATCACTCGTCGCACCCTGCTATCCATTATATTTCTGTTATTCGCAGAAGCAAGACAGGCTTTAACAAGTTTGATTATGTCGTCCCTAGAAAGAGCCAGGATATGAATTATATTTCTGCAATACGTGGACAATCAGCCGTATTATTAACGGAAGGTGATCATTATCTTTCTTCCAGGGATGGAGAATATATTCGTGACTTGTTGGAGTTGATTTATTCTAGTGATGCGCAGCAAGGAGCGGTGGTTAATGCCGCTTCTAGTCAATAAGGTCTCAGTATGTACCAAGAGCCTTCCGGACTTCCTTAATCCACAACTTATAACCCTGCGAGCCATAGACGTATTTTCATTCCCCATTTACTGGTTAAGCCCATAGTTTTGAAACGAATTTGGCCATCCTTATCGATAAAGTAGGTAGCAGGTACTCCCGTTACACCATATTTTGCTGCCAAGCTTCCATCAGAATCAACAATGACAGGCCATGTCTCAATGTTTCTCTGCATCATAAAAGACTGTACATCCTTATCAGTCCCTGACTGGAAAGCAATAGTAAGCAGTTGTAGATCTTTATCTTTGTTTAAATTAGAAATACTTCCTTCTTCAAATTTACAGATAGGGCACCAGCTTGCCCAGAAATGTAGTAATAAGGGCTTACCTTGGTAACTACTTAGGTTGATTGCTTCACCCGTAATGGATGTTGCTTGAAAAACAGGAGCCTCTCCTGATGTCATATTACGCTGCTTCCACGCTAAAATAGCCGTAAAAATGATGATAAAAAAAACAATGTTTTTTAATAGACTAACGATACGTGATTTATTCGTATGCTGTTTTTTTTTCGACATTGTTTTACCTATCTAATAGTACTTTGAGAGTTTGAGAAGTATACGTTAAATACTCAGTTTGGGACTCTATCAATAGGAACTTTATAAAAACAAATAAGCCACAGCAGAGGCTGTGGCTTTCAAGTCGTAGTTAGGAGGCTGCCCGAGAACTAAGAAGCTACTGCAAATCCCATGATCATCATAATCTGAACTTATTGGAATCGTTAAATAGAACGACTATTCACCTCATCCAATAAGTCCAAATCATGACAATCCTATGATTTTCGCTACGCTTCTAGTTCTCGGACAGCCTCCTAGTTTTACACAATACGAAGTTTAGTTAGCCGCGTGACTATTACCATTACCAGAAAGGAAATCTGTCTGTAAAAAAACCGTCGCTGTTTTATTATGCCCATTTCCATCCGTTACCGTATAGGTAAACTGGATATCTCCACAGTAATTGTTTCGTGGGTTAAATGTGATGCTACCATCTGCATTGATTCTAGCTGTTCCATTAGGAGTGCTTCCTACGGATACAACCTGCAAAGCATCACCATCGGGGTCACTATCATTATTTAATGACTGGAATGTAAACGGTTGATTTGCTTCAACCACGCCTAGTTGATCATTGTTCACATCAGGTGCCTGATTTTGAGCAGCAGCAGTTACGTTAATGGAAATAACAGAACTGCTCGTATGGTTGTTACCATCCGAAATAGTGTATGTAAAACTATCAACCCCTGTAAACCCTTGTCGAGGAGTATATAAAAGCTGTCCATTAGCGATGCTAGCTTGTCCATTTTGTGGTTGATCATTACTAACAATGCTCAACGTATCACCATCTGCATCTGTATCGTTACTTAAAGCATTTACTGATATCGATGAGCCTGTTGATGTAGCTTGGTCTGGTTGTGCAACAGGAGCTACGTTATTACTTGCCCCCGTTACAACGACGGAAACACTAGCTATCGTTGAATGACCATTACCATCAGATACTGTATAGGTAAAAGTATCCGTTCCTGAGAAAGCTTGATCTGGGGTATAAACAATCTGACCATTAACCGCAGCTACTCTGCCGTTATTAGGGTGGGTGAAACCAATAATATTCAACGGATCGTTATCAGTATCACTGTCATTGTTTAATACATCTATAGTAACAGGGGTTCCATTAGAAGTTGCATTATCATCCTGAGCAACTGGCGCTACATTCCCATTACTCGTTTGAGTCACAATGATGGTAATACTAGCTGTGGTGCTATGCCCATTACCATCTGATAGGGTGTAATTAAGGGTATCAATACCAGCAAAGCCTTGATTGGGGGTATAGACCACTTGATTAAACCTGATAGCAGCAGAACCATTGTTAGGCTGTGTAATGCTATCAATAGAAAGCGTATCACCATCTGCGTCACTGTCATTACTGAGTACAGCTACAGCTACAGAATTACCATCAGAAGTAGAATTATCATCTTGAGCAATTGGTGCTACATTTCCTGGTGTAACAATAACCGAAACTGTCGCCGTTACTACATGACCATGCTTATCAGAAAGGTTATAAGTAAACGTATCCGTACCTGCAAAACCTTGATCGGGTGTATACACAATCTGACCATTTTGAACACTCGCTCTACCGTTACCAGGTTGACTCGCTACGAATATAAAGAGTGCATCTCCATCTGCATCACTGTCATTGTTTAATACATCAATGCTAACAGGGGTACCATTTGAGGTCGCATTATCATCTTGTGCAATTGGTGCTACATTTCCTGGTGTAACAA
>JALXAX010000193.1 GCA_026991755.1 Thiotrichaceae bacterium
AGTGTCGGCATCCCTATTAGCTTTATGGGCGCGCTTGGCGTAATGGCTTATTTAAACGTAAGCATTAACTTAATCACCTTGTTTGCCTTTATCGTTGTGCTTGGCATTGTGGTGGATGATGCTATCGTTACCGCTGAGAATATTTACACGCATCAAAAGAAAGGCAAAGACCCGTTACAAGCGGTTATTGATGGCACTCACGAGATTGCCGTTCCTGTTACTTTTGGTGTGCTAACAACGGTGGCGGCTTTTGTGCCACTGCTAATGCTAGCGGGTAATCGAGGCAAGATTTTTGCTTTTATACCCATGGTGGTTATCCCTGTTTTGTTATTTTCATTAATAGAATCCAAACTTATTTTACCCACCCATTTACGTCATCTAAAACCCATTCCTAAAAACGGTCATATCAATCCTTTATTGAAAATTCAACAAAAGGTAGCCAATGGTTTAGAAGCCTTTATTGATAAAATCTATCAACCGATTCTCAACAGCGCATTGAATATGCGCTATCTAACGTTATCTCTCTTTGTTGTTATGTTGGTTATCTCAGTAGTTCTCATCAAAACGGGACATTATCGTTATACCTTCTTCCCTCGTGTGCAATCTGAATATGCTAATGCGACGTTAATTATGCCCACGGGAACACCTTTTTCGGTCACTTCTAAGCATATTGATCACATTGCACAGCAAGCCAAATTACTACAGGAAAAATATATTGACCCTGATAGCCACACCTCCATTATTCAGCATATTCTTGTTAGCTACGGCTCAACAGGATCAAGATTGAGTAGCACCAAAGGTAAATCCCACCTTGGGCAAGTTAAGCTGGAAATCACACCACCTGAGCAACGCACGCTAGCCATCACAAGCTCCGAGCTAGTCCGTGAATGGCGCAAAGGTATTGGTGATATTGCAGGCAAACAAGAGCTCAAGTTTCGCGCTGAAATTGCGCATGGTGGAGCGCCTATTGATATCCAGCTGCATGGACAAGATTTTGATGAATTAACGCTAGCCGCCAATGAAGTCAAACAAAAAATAGCATCAACTTACCGTGACAACGGTATCTTCAATCTTAAAAGTAGCTTTGATGGCGGTAAACAAGAGCTACAAATCACACTACACGATGATGCTGATTTATTAGGAATCCAGCTTAGCGAATTGGGCACACAAATTCGTCATGCTTTCTATGGTGCGGAAGCGCAACGTATTCAGCGCAATCGGGATGATATTCATGTAATGGTGAGATTTCCCAAAGATGAGCGCGCTTCGTTAGATGATCTCAATCGCATGTCTATTCGCTCTGTTGCTGGAGCAGAAATCCCCTTATCCGAAGCTGCAAAAATAACAACGGAACGTGGCTTACCTGTTATCACCCGCGTAGACAGGCAACGAGTAATCAACGTAACGGCTGACCTCAATAAAGAAAAAGGCAATGCCAAAGTCATTGTTAATGATATCAAATCATGGTTGCCTGATACTCTGAGTAAGCACCCTGGTGTAAAATCAAGCTTTGAAGGCGAGCAAAAAGAGCAAAAAGAAATGATACAAAGCCTGATTACAGGGCTAACTTTCGTACTATTTGCTATCTATGCGCTGCTTGCTATTCCTTTTAGATCTTACGTACAGCCACTCATTGTCATGACGATTATTCCCTTTAGCTTAATCGGGGCGTTAATCGGCCACGCGATTATGGGAATGTCGTTAAGTATTAGTAGTATGTTGGGTTTATTGGCACTTACCGGTGTTGTAGTCAATGATTCACTCGTTATGGTTGATTATATCAATAGGCGCAGACGTGAAGGCGTGTCGATGGCAAAAGCGGTAAGAGCCGCAGGGAAAGCACGCTTCCGCCCTATTCTGCTTACTTCATTAACGACTTTCTTTGGGTTAACCCCATTGATTTTGGAGAAAAGTACACAAGCCCAATTTTTAATTCCGATGGCAGTTAGCCTGGGTTTTGGCATCTTGTTTGCAACTTTTATAACGCTGATATTGATACCTGCTAGCTACTTGGTGCTTGAAGACTTTAAAAAGTTATTTAAGCCCCAGTAATTAATAACCTATAGCGCATTCACCAGCATCAACCCCCCGAAAACTACCACCAAACCGCCCGCAACCTGTCGCAACCATTTCTTTTGCGTCCATCTGGATAACTTTTCGGCAGCTAAGCCCATTGCTAATAAGTTAGGTAGTGTACCTAACCCAAACGACAACATCAGCAATGCACCTTCAACCGCACTACCTGCCGATAGTGTCCAGATAAGAATGGTGTATACCAAACCACAGGGTAGCCAACCCCAAAGTAGTCCTAACGGTAGTGCTTTTTGGAAGTTGGTTGCCGGTATAAACCTTCTACTGACTGGCTCTATATATTTCCACAAGTGCCTGCCAATACCTTCTAAGTAAGAAATACCTTGCCAGATTCCAGCTAGGTATAAGCCTAGAGCTATCATAAAAAATGCTGCGACAATAGAAAATATAGATCGAGTGTATTGAATGTCGCCTAAGGTAATGGCATCAATACCTAGAATACTGATAGCACCCAATCCACCGACTAAACCACCTACTAAGGTATAGCTGAGGATTCTGCCAAGGTTATAGCCTAATAAAATACTGAGCTTGGATGGAGGAGGTGTTGGTTTTTTTGTTAGATTAGCGAGGTTGTTAGCTGAAGCGTTAGGGACGTTAAAAGAAAGTGCAGTAACAATGCCACCACACATTCCTAAACAATGCACTCCACCGAAGAGTCCTACTAGAAAAGCTCCCAGATAGTTAGATTGGGATAGCCATTCCATCGATTAATTGATAGTTACATTAAGGTTGTACTTCCCCGCAGAATAGCCTGAGAACATATCTTTGACCATGGGGTGTTCAATCGGTGCGTTTTCATCATCTACTTCCAGATTTCTTTCTGCGACGTAGGTTACGACACTCTCATCATCCACTAATACGTGATACCAAGGTGCGTCTTTGGGCGGGTGCGTGTTAGCATTTTCTTCGTACCATTCATCTGATCCTTGAAAGCTGGGATCAACATCTACAATGACACCTCGGTAATTAAAATTACGATGATGGATGATCTGACCGATGTTAAATGATGCTATTGGTGTAGTCACAATTTACCCTCTTATTAACCAAAATAATCATTGATCCTTCTACTAGCCTATATCAAATTAATGATTGAGGCTAATGAGTTGCTCTTTGACGGGGTCAAAAATCAGGATCAAAAATATTACTGTTCCCAAAATAAGGTGTTATTACCTGTTTTCAAGCCTTATAACCATTTGAGTTCGTATTTGGCTAATAGTTCCTACACCTTATCTGCAATTTCTGAAAACCTAAACTACTAGCGGTATAGTACACACAAACCTCTATAAAGAGACCTTTGCACGAAAGATATGACGGATATAGCAAGCTTAATAATTGAGTTGACCGTTTTGATAAAACGGCAAGCTCACTAAAAAATGGCTTGAATTATCTCTCGCCATCCTTTCGTGCAAAGGTCTCATAAAAAGTGTTAATAAAAATAATAAAAATAATAAAAACAAGGAACACACGTGAAAAAAATTATACTCACCCCTCTCTTACTGTCGGTTATATCGGCAATGACAGCCTGTAGCCAACAGCAGGTACAAAAAGCAGCTGATATCCCCGTTGCTACGCCTGTAATCGTTAAGCAAAAGCAAAAACATACACCTTTACGCCAACATCAGAAGCGAACCTATACAGCACGTAAACGCCATACTCCAACACGCGGTCCTCTTGGGTCTGCTCGTGAGCTTACCGTTATTGGTGACAAAATTTTTCGCAATGAAGCAGGCGGTGTGAAAAGTAAGCTAGTTCACTGGAATCATGGTGAAAACTTTGCAGCTATGGGGATCGGACATTTTACATGGTATCCCTCAGGGCCACGTCGCCATCGCTTTGGTAATACCTTCCCTGGCTTATTGGCTTATTTAGAACAACGTGGTCAACGTTTACCTGCATGGCTTAAACGTGCTCAACACCAAGGAGCACCCTGGAGCAGCCGTTCTCAACTCATGCGAGCCAAAGGATCAAGACAAGTAACTGAGTTAGAAAACTTACTCTATCGTACTCGTCACCTTCAAGCTGAATATATTATCAAACGTGCTCAACGCGCTATGCCCAGATTGGTTAAGAAGACTCCGAGACATTTACGCTCTTTAGTATCGAACAATCTAAATGCAGTGGCGAATACACCGGGTGGTTGGTACGCATTGGTTGATTATGTGAACTTTAAAGGAGAAGGCTTAAACCGACGCGGTGGCTACAAAGGACAAAACTGGGGCTTATTACAAGTGCTGGAAAATATGCAACCTTCTCGACCTGGCCCTATTGCACTAAACAATTTTGCTAGTTCTGCGCTATCTGTTCTACAACGTAGAGTGCGTAACTCACCTCGTCATAGAAACGAAGCTCGCTGGTTACGCGGCTGGTCTAAGCGAATTGATACTTATCGCTACCCTCTATTGACTCGTCTTTAAGGAAGCTCTGATTAACTCTGATCGGAATTTCCGAGACTTAGCTGAGCTTTAGCGAAACTTAGAAGCTTCAGCAGATAGAATCTGTCAGATTTTTGATAGAAAAGTTAGCAATAGCCGTAGCTATTGGTCACTTTTATAGCAAAAAGCTGACGGATTCTAGCCTCAGAAAAACGAATCGTGAGTTGATCAGAGATTCCTTAACATACCATTGATTGTGGTTTTTATTGGGCAACTTTTTAGTTGCCCTTTTTTATGGCTGAGATCAATGGACTGAGTTATACGTGAATCAGTCACCTATCTAAACTAATCCTTAGCAATCAACCTACTAATCGTTAACCCTTGAACAATGATTGAAAATACAACAACAACATAAGTAATAACCAAAATAGCTTCTCTTGTTTCACCCGCAGGTAGTGTTAGTGCCAAAGCGATTGAAATACCACCCCGTAAACCACCCCAAGTTAATATTCTAACTAGCCTAGGTGTGAAGGTTGTCTTTAATCGCATGATGGAAACAGGTGCGCCCACCGCAATAAAACGTGCCAATAAACTAATAGGTATCATCACTAACCCAGCCCATATGTATTGAGGGTGGAACGTTAGAACCAACACTTCTAATCCAATTAATACAAACAAGACAGCATTTAATATTTCATCAATTAACTCCCAGAAGTTGTCTAGGTGCAATCGTGTTTTGTCTGACATCGCATACTTTCTACCCTTATTACCGATCATCAAACCCGCTACAACAATAGCGATAGGGCCTGAAACATGTAATTGTGTTGCTAGCTCATAACCACCAAAGACTAGCGCTAAAGTAATCAATATCTCTACCTGATAGTTATCGATACTAGCTAACAATCGAAACGCTAGATATCCTATGAATAGACCATATACAGCACCACCTAAGGCTTCTTGAGCAAATAATAGTGCAACACTACTAGCAGTGACTTCACCATGCCCACCTCCATGTCCTGCGCCAGCAATACCTAATAAAGCCAAGAATACAACTACAGCAACACCGTCATTAAATAACGATTCGCCTGCAATTTTGGTTTCTAGTGATTTTGGCGCACCAACTATCTTCAAAATACCAATTACTGCAATAGGATCCGTTGGAGAAATTAATGATCCAAATACAAGGCAGTAAATTAACGGGATATTTAACCCTAATAAACCAAAGATCCAATACGAAGAATAACCAATCAGCAGGGTTGAGGTAATCACACCCACACTTGCTAAAATGGCCACGACCCAGCGCTGTTTCTTTAGCTCATCAAGATGAACGTGTAACGCACCCACAAACAGTAATGCACTTAACATGCCTTGCATGAGGGTTTCATTAAAGTCTATTTCTGAAAGCAGTTCTTTTGCCCAGCCATCAAGTGGTAGGCCAAGCTTTCCAAGAGCAATTATAGCCAGTGAAATTAATAAGGAAATAATCAGCAAACCGATGGTAGTCGGTAATTTAATAAATCGGTAGTTGATATAACTAAACACTGCGGCCAATGTAATCAAAATGGCGAGTATTTCTGTAACGCCCATAACAAATCCTTGCTTCTTAGAGTAAAGGCATACTATAGACCTTCACTAAAATAATTTCCCGTAGAGACGTTGCATACAACGTCTCTACCACAGTAATTAAGAAATGCTTTCAATCTAAAAGAGACCTTTGCACGAAAGATATGACGGATACAAATGGCTTGAATTCCCTCTATTTCTGCTAAAAATTCGGTCAATAGCTCGGCTATTACCCTCTTTTTTAACAGAAATAGATGAAATTACGCTCATTTCTCTCTCGCCATCCTTTCATGCAAAGGTCTCTAAAAATATATCTTTATAAGAAGTATAGGTTGCAGCAATAAGCATGGGAACAACAACCAGCAGGCCTAGCAATACCGGTATCATGCCAAGAACCATCAATATAGTACCAACAATACCGAATAGTAAGTAAGGAAGCATATTTCTAAGACATCCCCTAAAGCTATGCTTCATCGCTTCAACTGCTCCCATATCATTAAGAATAACTAATGCAGGTGCAAACCAAACAGCCATAGCAATTGGAATGACCATGGCAAAATATATAAGCCCAGGCAGTATTAGACCTTTCATAACATCCATCTGACCAGGAGCCATTGCACCACCTTCAGCAGCTACTCTTGTAAAAGAGTCAAAACTACCTGTTGCAATAGCTACCCCCGCAGCAATAGCCAGACTGAGAACGATACCTAGCAAGTACAAGCCTGTTACACCAAAAAGGCTACCCGCATTTTTAGAGAAACCTTGGAACAAGTGCCCTACTTTTAAATCTCTACCTTGGTCAAGCTCATTAGCGCCGTAGAACCATCCCGCCATTAGTACAGGGAAGACTAAAGAAGCTACCATTGAAACGATAGGTATTATGTTAAGGATGACAAAAATAACCGTGATGACTATCCAAATTAAGGCAGACTGCTTGAATAATCCGAAACCATCTTTTATCCATTTCAAACCAAAACCAATTGGATTTTTTCTGGGCTCATCTAAAAGCGAGCCTACTTCTTGGTTAGCTTGCACATCGGAGACGGTTGATTTGGGTGCTTCAAAAGGGTTATCAGACATTATTATTTCCTATTGTTATTTTATTAATTTTTGCAGAGACCTTTGCACTTAAAGTTTCTTATAAAGGACACTTCTATAGATATTCACAAATTACATTTCTTATCTACTATGGTAGAGACGTTGCGTGCAACGTCTCTACGGGAAATTATTTTAGTAAAGGTCTATATTAATTAGATAGACCCCACAGCCAAATTAGTACATCAACCAGCTCAAAATGTCGGTCTCAGTTATCCTGCCTGCCTTCATGGCTACGACTGCATGGATGCAGGAGGTAGGGCAATGCAGGAGCAACTTGCCGAGGCGCACTTTGCAGGGAATGGTTGTTCCCTTCACCAAAAGTGCAACAACGGCATGGAGGCAGACAGGACAACCCTTTGGGCGCATTTGTGAGGCTCTGCCTCTGCGTTACAGTGCTTGACAAGGACGCTGCCATTGCCTGCACACTGTGCCTTGATGCAAAGCCTCACAAAAGCGCTGAGACCGACATTTTGGACTGATTAATGTACTAGTATACCTTAACAATCCTTGCTGATAAATGCATCAGTGTATACACCATCATCTTGTTTTATTGAGTATGTAGGGTATACCTTGTTTCTTGAACACCCTAAAGCAACCAGCCTGTCATTGAAGATTTTAATCCTAAGTGTTTTTCTATACTATGAGCCACGTAAAAGCACAAGAACAATGCAAACACCACTAACAAAATAATGAAGGTTAACCCTTCAAAACCAACCACAGTTATTTTTCATGAAGAAAATCGAATCAGGTAATGTCAGTATTGTCACCTTTATCACTAAAGGGGATATTGGTGGCGCACAAATCCATGTAAAAGATATTACAGCTGCCTTACAAGCTTTGGGGAATACGGTATTAGTGGTAGTAGGTGAAGACGCAGAGTTTACGACGATGTTAGCGGAGTTAGGTATTCCCTATCGTGTGATGAATCATTTGGTGCGCGAAATAAACCCAGCAAAAGATGTTAAAGCTTATAAAGAAATCAGACAGCTACTTCAAGAAGTTCAACCTGATCTAGTCACTCTGCATTCATCCAAAGCGGGGATATTAGGTCGACTTGCTGTTTATTTTGAAAAGACCCCCTCCACTTTTACCGTACACGGCTGGGCTTTTACCGATGGTGTAAGTGCTAAAAAGCAATTGATCTATAAGACGATTGAAAAAATAGGCGCATGGTTTCCAACGCATTTAATTGCCGTATCTAACTATGATCGTAAAATAGGCATTGATCAACATGTCTGCAAACCAACAAAGATTAAAGCTGTGCAAAACGGCATGCCTGATATAGACCCAACACTGATAGCTGATGCTTCAAGTGAACCACCAAAACTCATTATGGTAGCTCGCTTTGCCCAACAAAAAGATCACAAAACATTAATTGAAGCGCTTGCTGAACTCAAAGACTTACAATGGGAACTTAATCTCATCGGTGGAGATGGTGGCTTATTATCAGCAGCCAAGGAGGCTATTGCTGATTATGGGTTAGAAGAAAAGATACATATTCTGGGCTATCGAAACGATATCGATAAACTAATGGCAGATAGCCAAATCTTCGTCCTAAGTAGCCACTGGGAAGGTTTTCCCCTCACCATCATTGAAGCTATGCGTGCAGCCATGCCCGTTATTGCCTCCGATGTAGGTGGTGTGAGTGAAGCAGTCATCCATAACGAAACTGGCTATGTGACACACTCTAAAGAGGAGATGGTCTCTGCATTACGCTCACTCATTACTGATGCCGATAAAAGAGCGGCAATGGGTAAACAAGCGAGAGCCAATTATGAACAATACTTTACGCTTGAGACACAACTTGAAAATACCTTTTCTTTGTATAACGAGCTCCTCCAAAAATCATAAGTCCTAGAACGGTATAACCTCCTGACCTTATAAATCAATCTATCACTTTTTCCAACACATCTAACCTGTTAATATTAGCGCTTACTTAAAGTGACACCTCACTTACACCTACCTATTAGTTACAAGGCAAGTACAGACTATGGAAAACGTCGACCCCAATGAAATCCGTAAATTTGATGTGATAGCTAGTCGCTGGTGGGATACCAACAGTGAATTCAAGCCCTTACATGACATTAACCCGTTACGCCTCAACTATATTGATGAGCACTGTGCAGGCTTACAGGGCAAAAAGATCATCGACGTAGGCTGTGGAGGCGGCATTCTTGCTGAAAGTATGGCGATGCGTGGCGCAGAGGTAACAGGCATTGATATGGGTGAAACACCTTTATCTGTTGCGAGACTACATAGTTTAGAAATGGATGTTGAGTTAGATTACCAACAAACAACAGTAGAGCAAATGGCTGAAGAGCATGCAGGCGAGTTCGATATAGTCACTTGTATGGAAATGCTGGAGCATGTTCCCTCCCCTGAATCTATTATTCAAGCTTGTAGCAAATTAGTAAAACCAGGTGGAAAGCTCTTTTTCTCAACCATCAATCGTAACCCTAAAGCCTTTCTATTTGCTATTGTTGGTGCAGAATATTTACTTAATATGCTCCCAAAAGGCACTCATGAGTTTGCCAAATTTATCAAACCTTCCGAACTAGAGACACAAGCTCGTCAAGCAAGTTTAACCGTCAAAAACATGAAGGGATTGACTTACAACCCTCTATTCCAAACCTACAAACTCTCATCAGACGTAGATGTGAATTACATGATGTATTTCACTAAACAAGCAGCCGACCAATAGGACTCATTATGTTATTACGATTTTTTAGCTTATTACTGAGTACTGCATTGCTAACAGGCTGTGGCACTGTGCATTTCGATAATGTGAAAATGGATAAATCAGGAAAACCTGTTGCAACCAAGCTAACAGCTAAGCAAAAGAAATCCTTATCAGAATTAAGTGCAGCGATTAAAAACCTAGGGCCTAATGTTTCACCACAAGAAGCAACCATTATGGCGCATGACTCCATTGTCTACTCTATGGTCCTAGCCAATAAATACGAGCTTACCTATCCTCCACTGTGGCATAACGTATTGGTAAACTCTAAAAAACGTCCGCGTGGTTTATGTTACCACTGGCAACGTGACCTTATAGCCCACATGAAAAAGAAGCATCTAAAAACACTACGTGTTATTGAAGGTGTTGCCTACGAGAAAGATTACTGGCGTGAGCATAATACAATGGTAGTAACCGCCATAGGCCAACCTTTTAATCAAGGGATTGTGTTAGACCCATGGAGAGACTCAGGTGTTTTAGTTTGGTCTAAAGTAAAAGAAGATAAATATCCATGGAAATTACGTATCTGGAAAGATAAGAAGCAAGTTACTAATAAGAAAACAGTACAGCCTGTGCCTGTAGCGCTTTAGGTATCTAATAGTTGTTCTTCCACTAAAGCCTGATGCTATATCAATTAACACCTCACTCACGACTATTTACTTGATTAGTCCTATGCTTGAGCCATCTTTCGAACAGTAGGAGCTGGAGCTACCTTTTTTCTTTGTCTCCTAGTTAAAATATTCATTACTCGCAGATCACGTTTACTCAGCTTTTTAGCAGCATCCACCCAAAGCTCAATGCTATGTTTAAGTGTTTTATAGCTGATGTTCTGCATGCGTTGTTTAATTTTCTGCAATGCCCAATGCGTATTTTCATTAGACATTCGAGCCTGTATAAAATCATCAATAGCTTGCTTACCCTCACCTTTTTCAGAAAGTGTATAAATAGCGCCATGCTCATTAAGCTCTTCGGCAGAATATCTCTTTCCCGTTGAAAATGCCCTGTCTGCTTCATTCATACCCGTAAATCTTTCTAGCAAAGCATAGCCGCCCATGCCAGGAAAAAAACCAAACAACGCTTCTGGAAAAGCAAATACAGCCTGCTTCTCAGCAAAAATATAATTACATGATAATGCAGCTTCGAAACCGCCACCTAAAGCGCTGCCTGTTACATAAGAGATAGTGGTAATTTCACGTTTTCCACCACTCAGCCCCCAGTAAATTAAGTCTATACAGCCTATACCGTATTCGAGAAGCTTATCCCAGTCTTCTGTAGATACTAACTCTGAGAAATAATCTAAATCACCACCCGTATTAAATATCTCTGGGTTTTCTGATTTTAAAACAAGGTACTTTATATTTCCATAGACTCCAGGGTAAGGAGAACCAAATTCATCCAAAGTATGAAACAAGTCTAATAATTCCAAAAGCATAGTTAATGTAAAACATTGCCTACTTTTTGACTTCATCCCTACCCAAATGACCGTTCCACCGTCTTCATAATCAATTATTATTTCTTTATAACTTGAACCAATATAGCCCATTGCGCTTTCATTCCTTGGGCATTTACCCTCAGTGAATTAAGTTAGTTAGGAGAAAGTTAACTTTTCCGTGCCTGATATTTAAGCAGTAAGTATAAAATATAATCAACTGATTAGAAAGGATGGGGGAAAACCTCATGCAGTTAGTTTGAAAAAAGATATTCAATATCATGAGATGGCCACTGCTAAGCTCTCACAAGCCAGAGTAGTTATAATAAGTGTTGTTCAGCCAGGCATTTATTATATGAGACCTTTGCATGAAAGGATGGCGAGAGAAAAATGAGCGTAATTTTATCTATTTTTACTAAAAAAGAGGGTAATGCCGAGCTATTGGCCGAATTTTTAGCATAAATAGAGGAAAATAAACTTCCCCGGGGCAAGCCCTCTCGCTTAATGCTTGACTTTCTCGTACCTCGAAAGCGAGGTATTAATAAGGCAGTTTCTTTTACCCTTTTACGCCCCAAGGGGCGGGGAATCAAACCCAAAGGGATTGAAGTTTCTCTGACGTCCTTTGAATTTTCAAGCTATCGATATAGCACTTTTTCCTTTTATATATCCGACCACATTGGATACTGCATACTTCGGCGGTATGCTGATACAAATATGGACTGATCTACCATTAAATGCCCTTCTTCTATCACCACTCCTTTTCGCTTCGATAACTCATGAAATATCTCTCCGAGGTACTTCCTTAACTGCTCGTAAATCACTTTCTTTCTATTTTTTCGCGATAAATACAATGTGGTACTTACAATCCCATCGGGTATAGGACAAACTCTTATAGTCTCGCATAGGCTTACTTCCTTTTCTCTTAGTCGAGATCGAAAAGTACTCTTTACCGTTGGCTCGGTAAAACCTATGCGAGTCACCCCAGCACAGCTGGGGGTTTACCCGATTTAATTACGCGGGCTATTAGGTCACATCTCAACTGCGAGTTTTAAACTCTGGGGAATAGGCTGACTCAAATAGCTGATTTCTCATCTTAACTTCATGCATTCTAGTGGTGAGGGGTGACTCAGCTTATAACGGCTGAGCTTGATAGTCGGTTCCCTGTGTTAACTAGGCATAGGCGGTTCTAACGGTTTTATTCGCTAAAGCTACCGCTGCACATTTATTGGTGAATCAGACTGATTCAAATGATTGATAGCAATTAAGAGCGTAAAGAAATAATCATTCGCATCAAATCTGATAGCGTCTTGGCTTCCATCTTATCCATCACTTTAGAGCGATGTGCCTCAACGGTGGATTGACTAATATTCAGCTCAAACGCTATATTTTTGTTGAGCATACCATTAACAATCAACTCCATTACCTCCATTTCACGTTCTGTTAAGCGGTTTACACGGTGTTGTATTTCAGCCAACTTGGAAGCTTTTCCGCGCTGTACGGCATCTTGTTCTAAGGCGAGATGGATACTATCCAGTAAGCGCTGTTCGTTAAAGGGTTTCTCCAGAAAATCAGAGGCCCCCGCTTTAACAGCACGCACTGCCATCTGCACATCACCATGACCCGTGATGATGATAATGGGGGGATGTATGGGCTCATTTTGCATGTGCTCTTGCAAACTTAGACCACTCATTCCTCGCATACGCACATCAAGAATCAAACAACCCGTGCGGGATGGATCAAAGTTTTGTAAATAGGCTTGAGCAGACTCATACGTCTCGGCAACCAAGCCTATTGATTCAATCAACATTTTTAATGAGTCTCTAACTTCTTCCTCATCATCAACTATGAAAACGGTATCTTCATCCATCATTAAACGATCTCTCCCCTATTTCTAAACTTTCACTTACCACAGGTAGCTTGAAGTAAAAACTCATACCTCCCTGTAGATTTTCTTCAATATTAATCTGATCACCGTGTGCTTCGATAATACCCTGACTAATTGATAAGCCTAAGCCCATACCTTGTTGCTTAGTCGTCACAAAAGGATCAAAGATTTGCTCCATTAATGCTTCATCCATTCCCGTTCCTGTGTCGGTTACTCGAAATTCGACGTGGTCATCCCCTTGACGTGAAGTTTTGATTATCAAATGACGTTGCTCTTCGGGTATGTTTTCCATCGCTTCTATGCCATTTCTGACCAAATTTAGTATGACTTGCTCAATCTGCGTATCTTGCGCTACAACCCTGGTCACATAAGGGTCTAAGTTAACCTCAAGGATCACCTGTTTGTGAGCCATTTCCATATGCGTAAGATCTATAATCACATCCAACATATCAGAAATTCTAACGGCTTTTTTATCAGGAATATCTTTCTTCACAAAATGACGAATCTGCTTAATTACCGCACCCGCACGTTCTGCCTGTTTGGATATTTTTTCCATCACATCCGAACATTGTTCTTGCATCGGTTTGTTAGATTCCAACATGCGTACGCAAGCCCTAGAGTAATTATTAATAACGGTAAGGGGTTGATTGAGCTCATGTGCTATACCTGAAGCCATTTCTCCTAATGTACTTAACCTGGCGACATGAGTAAGCTGCATTTGGTGCTCAAGGTTCTTTTCCTCAATTAACTTTCTTTCAGTGATATCACGAAATACTACAACGCTGCCTATCACCTTGTCACCTGTGCCTTTAATAGGTGTACAACTGTATTCAACATAAATGGACGAACCGTCTTTTTTCCAAAAAACATCATCGTCCACATAGCGCGATATATGATCTAGGGACGTCGCATAAACGGGGCACTCTGATGCGGGATAAGGTGAGCCATCGGCATGCGTATGGTGTAGTAATTCATGTTGGTGTGCACCCATCAGTTCATCTTTTTTCCAACCTGTTAGATGCTCCATTGCCTTATTGATAAAAGTACAATTACCATCTAAATCAACACCGTAAATACCATCACCCACTGAGTCCAAAATATGCTCGTAATGTTTTTCCATACGCCTTTGTAGCCGCTTGAGTCGTTTGTTTCGCCTCACAACAGCGGAGGTAATAGCGCTCATAATTAGTAACGTGACTAGTGCCAAGATAGCCCAATACCAGTACTTTTTAATCGCATCTTTTAAGGTAAACCCACCAATCACATCATAGGGAGGGAGTTTAAGCTCCTGAAAAAACTCATGTACCTGCTGATAATCCAGTGGAATATCCCAACCTGCATAGTTACCTGCTTGTGCAGCGGGGTGCTGATGTGGCATTTGGAATAATGCCAAGGCCACTTTTTTTGCTAACGCATCGGACGTATGTTGGACTTTACTGAAAGGCCATTCAGGATAAAGCCGCGTACTATGTCGAAAAGGAAAGGCATCATCATTCTGCCAATTGATAATACGAATATCATCTAGGTTTAAATCACCTGTTGAGGCCATTCGCTCTAAAATATCGGTACGTACTGTACCAACATCTACTTTGCCCTCAATAACAGACTGCACCACATCATCATGAATACCTCCAAAATCAAGCCTGGAAAAATCATCATAGGGGTTGATACCTTTAGTATTGAACTCACGCCAGGCCATTTGAAAGCCACCTAATGAGGTAGCATCTACCGCCATAAATGATTTACCGCGCACATCCTCAAGCTTATGAATACCGTTATTATCACTGCGTGTAAAAATAACACCACCGAAACTTTGATAACTTGCGTCATCACCTCGCAAGTTAATCATTGTTGCAAGACGTGACACGCGGTATTTATATTCAAGGTTAACGTAAATACCAGGGTTCACGAGAATGAAATCTACTTTATTTTCACGCACCGCTTCATCTACTTCATCAAAATCAAGAGGTACTATTTCAAAATCGTATTCAGGTAATTGAGTGGTTAAGTAATAGGCAGTAGGATCCCATGTATTTGATGTGAATTGATCACCACGGTGACTTAATACACCTATACTTATAAATGGATCTTCCGCATACAGCTGCGTCATAGCTAATAAACAGCCGTTGGCTAGCAGTATTTGCAGAAAACGTAAAAACAGATGCATGAACGTTGGGGGGTAGAGACAAAGACTTCTACAAGTTTATCCCATAAATACTGATGATAATATAGTGACCAACATTTGATTCCTCCTCATAGAACCATTATTTCAATATCTATTAATTCTGCTTAGAATTTCAGCTGACTTGATCAAAACTTCCTATAGAAAGCTCAGCTATTCATCTTATATTCATTGATAGCGTGGTAATTTGTGCTTTTAAGCACACACCCTATGGGGCTTATAAGGCTTGATCTCTTCAACAGCCACAATACGTTGATTACTCACATCACCTCAGAAAGGCTATATCCAAGAACATAGCCAATCAAACGCCTTAGCTAATAAATTAGGGTGCAATATTGGATGGATAATGCACACCGCCAACCATAACTTTATACAAGCCCTACTCTTCTCGACCTGTCTACTAACCAGTATCAATACGACAGCTGCACCTTTTACCTGGGATATTGATGGCGACGGCGAAGTTAAACCCCTCACCGATGGACTTTTGCATATTCGCTATCATTTTGGCTTTAGAGGAAACACGCTGATTAGCAATGCAGTCAGTAACACTGCTAGCCGTACCAGTGCTACTGATATTGAGGCTTATCTATCCAGTGGCATCGCAGAAAGTGATATTGATGGCGACGGTCTGGTTAAACCGCTTACTGACAGCTTGCTACTACTCCGTTACTTATTCGGTTTTCATGATACCTCGTTGATTACAAATGCTGTTGATCAAAACGCAAGTCGTACACTAGCTGCGGACATAGAGCAATATATCCTGCTAAAAACCCCCAACCATATTGACACTGATAACGATGGTATAACAGATATCAACGACCCTGATGATGACAATGATGGGCTACTAGATACGGTAGAGATTGCCCAAGGCACAGACCCCTATAATAGTGACAGCGATGGTGATGGCGTAGCCGATAATATTGATGACTTTCCTTTAGACAGCAACAAAGCAACCAGCTATGAGAAAGCACACCGTTTTCTTGTTCAAGCTACCTTTGGCCCCAGCACTGATGATCTTCAAGAAGTAGAAACTAAAGGAATTGAAGCCTGGGTTGATAAGCAACTTGCTTTGCCTTCTGCCTATGACAATACAAGCGATGCCCATCAAACACACTTGCAACGACTTATCGAGATAGCTACAACCGCTGAACCCAATACAAACTGGTTTGGCAACAGTGTATTTAATAAAGCCGTAGCATCCTTTACTGCGGATGAATACCAGATGGCCGCCTGGTGGGAGAATGCATTAAGCCATCCAACAAAAACAGCACATGGAGCAGATCAACTACGCCAGAAAATAGCCTACGCACTGAGCCAGATTGTAGTTGTCTCGAACGGTGAATCACCCTTACACCGCCGAGGTGAAGCCTTAGCTAGCTATTACGACATTCTGGCAAAAAATGCCTTCGGTAACTATCGTGACTTACTCGGAGAAATCTCACGTAGCCCTACCATGGGTGTTTATCTATCACATCAAGGTAATCGTAAAACAGATTTAGCCGCAGCAACCAGCCCTGATGAAAACTTTGCACGAGAAGTCATTCAACTATTCACTATTGGTTTATATGAACTCAATAATGACGGCTCATTTAATCGAGACAGCAATCCAAACACCTATCCTGATGCGGGTACGAACATCATCCCTACTTATACTCAGAATGATATTGCTGAAATGGCCAAAGTCATGACTGGCTGGGATTTGGTAGGCAATAATAAATACGGAAAAGCTTCATTTACCCAAGGTGATTATACCGTTCCGATGGAATTTACAACTGCGCAACACGAAGATGAAGTGGCTGAAGGCGGCGATGGTTTAATTACCCTTATGGGACAAACTTTTGCGCTAAACTCTGGCGCTGACCATAGTGGTATGGATGCAGCACTTGATGTGTTATTTCAACACCCTAATATTGCGCCTTTTATTAGTCGTCATTTAATTATGCGATTAGTGACATCCAATCCCTCTGCAGATTATATCGCACGAGTTTCACAAGCCTTTAATGATAACGGCAATGGTGTAAAAGGTGATCTAAAAGCAGTGGTCAAAGCGATTCTGTTAGATGAAGAGGCACGACTGATAACAAATACGCAAGCAACTGGATTTGGCAAAGTTAAAGAGCCCCTATTAGCTTTTACACAGTTTTTACGCGCATTCACTGTACGCCCACTCAATGGTTGGATAGGCAAGGATAAGTCAACGGTTGTAAACAACGTGTATTGGTATAAAGCACCTGAAAAGCACTTTGGACAAGCACCTCTACGCTCTCCCAGCGTCTTTAATTATTATTCACCTGATTTCATTCCGAGCGATAGTAGCTTCGCCCAAAATGCCAGAGTAGCCCCTGAATTACAAATACAGACTGATCAGGTATTGGTAGAAATGAACAATCGTTTTTATTCCCTGCTCAATACCTATGAATACAACAAAATTACCGTTCTGGATGGCAAAACCTTAAGCCAGTTTGCAGCCAGTAAAAAATTCAACAGTGAGAATTTATTCCTAATCGACTTTACGACAGAACTCAACGTATATGAGCAAGCATTAGACGGTAATACTAATGGTGACTTTGCCAATATGGAGCTTATTAACCCGACGACAGGTCTACGTTATAAAGATTCTGCAATAGACGCTTTGCTAGAACATCTTAATAAGCGTTTATTAGGAGGGACAATGACAACAGAGTATCGCGCAGGTCTAAAACATTACTTATTGAGCGCCGCAGGCTCCAGACATAACAATGACTATAAAGAAGCTTGGCTCAATATTAGAGATGCAGTGCGATTAATCGTCACATCCAGTGCTTATATGGTTCAAAAATAGGGGTTGACGATGAAACAGAACAAAACAACACGCCGTGATTTCATGAAACTGCTATTGAGTTCCAGCGTAGTGGGTGCAACTTCTCAGTTAGGCTTAATGCAGCAAGCACTTGCGGCGGCTCCAGCGTTTTCTGATTATAAAGCACTAGTCTGTGTGTTTTTAGCAGGAGGCAATGACAGCTTTAATATGCTGATCCCTTCGGGGAGTGCCGCTAATAAAGGATATGCCGATTATTCGGCTATTCGAGGCAACCTTGCCATTGCTAATAACCCCTTCGATTTATCACACATTGCTATTAGCAATACCAACCTTAACCAAGGCAACTTAGGCACGGGTGCTGCCAATCCCTATAATATCGATTTAAAGACAGAAACTGCCTACCTCAGTGGCCTGTATTCTTTAGCAAATAAAGGCATTGATCTTGGCGTAAATGGTGTTATGCCAGAGTTGGCACAGCTAATCACTGATAATAAAGCAAGCGTTTTAGCCAATATTGGCACCTTGGTAAACCCCGTTAGTCGTGCAGAAATACTAGCCGACACAGCCAATTTACCCCTATTTTTATTCGCACATAATCACCAACAACGCATCTTACAAACAGGGCAAGCAGACAACCTCAGCGATATCGGCTGGGCAGGTAAAATTGCAGACCAATGGTTAGGCATTAATAACAACTCCCCTTTTGGTTTAAATATTTCTTATGCCAGTAATGACCGCATGCTCATTGGCAATCAATCAAAGCCCTTGGTACTCAGACCAGGAGCACCACCACGTTTTCTAGAAATGGTGCAGGATGTTAATAACGCCAACAATGACCGTATTGCCATTTTTAAAGCTCTGATGGGGATTGAAAACAATTCTTCATCAGGCAATGTGAGTTTTGGCACAACCAACACCTTCACTACCACTGATGATTTCAAACGTGTCTATGGGGAGGGTTTAAATAAATCCTATAATACCTTTGATTCGCTTTACAGCACTTGGAATGCCAACCCTATTAACTACACCAGTACTGGCTCCTATGGTGAGGCTCTATTTGCCAAACCATCAAAAGCCGATTTAGGATTCAGCGATGAAATAAAAGGTGGACTATTTTCTCAGCTTGATGCGGTTGCCAAGATGATTAATTTGGGCGCTAGTGGTGCTTTTCAGGGAACTGCATTTAATCGTCAAATTTTCTACGTTAAACTAGGTGGGTTTGATACTCATAGCGGACAAGTAACCAAACACCCTCTGCTATTACGTGAACTTAGCTTGGGTTTGTGGAAATTCCAAAAAGCAATGGAAGAGCTAGGTCATGCCAACAAGGTAACCACATTTACCATGTCCGATTTCGGTCGTTCCATGAGTAATAACGGTGATGGTACAGACCACGCTTGGGGAGCACATCATCTGGTAATGGGTGGAGATGGACAGAATGCAACAGGCAATCTACATGGCGGGCAAATGATTGGCGACTTACCTGACATCACTTTACAAGGAACGGATGATCACGATAAAAAGGGCAGAATCATTCCTTCGATAGCGCAAGATCAGCTCAATGCGAGCTTATGCCGATGGTTTGGAGTCGATGAGAATACGATTTCTAGTATTTTCACCAATTTGCCTAACTTTGAAACTCAGAATGGCGTGACAGATAGTGCTTATTTGAATAGTTTATTTGTAACCTGAATGCGTGACCTCACGGGTTCAAATAAGCCCATGCTATAAGGTGAAGACTTTATTAGTGTAGAATACACAATATGGGTTACAGATTTACAATCAAACATCTAAGTAGCTCAAAGCTATCTTCTGAAAACTTAGTATAATGATCAATTAATAACTGTGGCTTACATCATAATTGGGGACTAATATGGACAAAAACATTACTTTAAAAACAGCAATAGCTTTAACAGTTCTCTCACTAGCTAGCTTTGCAACGGCATCTACCCAAACCATTTCAGCCAGAGACTCGTCTGGATATGACACAACCTCAGGTGAAAGCTTTGATATACCTCTTGACTACACATCAGACTCAGCTAATTTAGCAGGGCTAGGAGTATCATTAGCTTTTGATTCCACAAAACTTGCCTTCCAGGGTTTCTCTTCAGCATCAACATTAGATAAGGATTTATTGGCAGCTGATACAACAGCAACTAATGATTCTGCTAACCTTGACCAAGATGATTCAACCGACAAACTCGTTACTATTGCATGGGCATCACTGAACGGCGATTGGCCAGGAACAACATCTACCCCGTTAACAACTGCACGTTTCAAAGTACTTGATAGTGCATCATCAGATTCTGCAATTAATATAACGGGCAATGCGGCTTCTAATACCACATTCTCTTCTAGCCCTATCGTTGTCCGTATAGAAAAAAATTCTGAACAACCTTCACCCTCTACACAGACTAACAGCGGAGGGGGAGGTAGCTTTTTCTGGTATTTATTCCCGTTGCTTATTTTTCTTAAAGGTATTAGGAAACGCCTACTAGTGCTTTAAGGAAGCTCTGAACAAGTCATTTTACGTTTTTACGAGGCCAATATTCGCTATAAAAGTGACCAATAACTACTATTATTGCTAACTTTTCTATCAAGAATCTGATAAATTCTATCTGCTGAAGCTTCTAAGTTTCGCTAAAGCTACGTGCCGATTAAGATCAAGGATTCAGGGGATAAAAGGTTGCTATACCCTTTGGGTACAAGTCAGAACGTTCAAGTTATTTCATGCACGTTCCTTAGTCACTGAAATTCCGATCAGACTTGATCAGAGCCTCCTCAAGTTTATCTATTTTCTCAAGTACGAGTAAAAGCTGTCCAAGGACGGGAGCTAACTTATTTAATGTTTATATTTTGGTAATTCCCATGATTTTTCACCCTTTTCGCTTATTATTCTTATTGCTTTGCACAACGTCAGTATTCGCAGATTCAAACTCACTTTGGTCTGATATTAAGACGTTGGAACATGCTAAAAATGCATCTCAGGCAAAAGTAGCAGTTGCTAAAAATACCTCACTCTCATTAATGCCCGACACATACAGGCTGTATCGTCTTGATGAAGCAGGTATGCGATCAGAGTTGGCGCAACATAATACGGTTACAACAGGGCAAAACAATAAAATAGCAAATGAGTTACAACTTCCTTTACCCTCAGGCAAGTTAATATCTCTAAAGGTTGCAGAACAAAGTATCATGGCAGCAGAACTGGCGGCCAAATACCCTGAAATTAAAACTTACCGAGTAGATGCTAATGATAATAACGGAATATATGGCGTTATAGACATCACCCAGCAAGGCTTTCATGCCATGTTGTTTATGCCAAATGGCCTCCAATGGTTCGTTGATCCACGTAAGTCTGCTGATGAAACCTTCTATATTAGTTATTATTCCAAGCATTATCATCCTTCTGAAAAACAGCCCTTTCAATGTAACATTGATGAACATAATCACGATAAAGATCCATCGCCCGCTGCACAAACAATAACTCAGAATAAAACAGCACAACGATCAGGCGCTAATCTAAAAACATACCGACTTGTTATGTCTGCAACAGGTGAATATACGGCATTTCATGGGGGTACCGTTGCAAGTGCACTAAGCGCAATCACGACTACTGTCAGCCGAGTTAATGTTATTTATGAACGTGATTTGGCCGTTAAGTTACAGCTGGTCGCCAACAACAATCTAATGATATTCACCGATGCTTCCACAGATCCTTTTACTGACCCCGCTGATGGAAACCTATTGCTAGATGAAAACCAGGCACAAACCGATACTGTTATTGGCTCCGCTAACTACGATATAGGACATGTTGTAGGAATAGGAGGAGGTGGTCTTGCGGGCTTAGGTGTAGTGTGTAATACCTCACGTAAAGCCTTTGGCGAAACGGGAAGTTCTCAACCTGTGGGAGATGCTTTCGACATCGATTTTGTGTCACATGAAATAGGCCATCAGTTTGGCGGTAGTCATACCTTTAACAGTACTACGGGAAGCTGCTCAAACTCAAACCGCTCTGCCCTTCACGCTTTTGAACCAGGTAGCGGTACGACCATTCAGGCCTATGCTGGCATTTGTGGTAGTACGAATAATATACAAAACAACTCAGATGCCATGTTCCATATTGGTAGTATTGCACAAATGAGTGACTATATTGATAACGGAACGGGAAATACCTGCGGTGTAGCGTCTTCACTCTCCAATCAACAACCCATAGCGAACGCTGGGGCTGACTATACTATTCCCGCCAATACACCCTTTGCGTTAACAGGCGTAGCCTCAGACCCCGACGGTGACACCCTAAGCTATTCATGGGAGCAAATAGATGCAGGAACGGCTTCGGACATTAATGTCGTTGAAATAGACAATGCTATTTTTCGTGCCTTTTTGCCTCAAAACACACCCACTCGCGTATTTCCAAAGCTAAGTAGTATTATCAGTAATACCGTCAGCAAAGGAGAAACATTATCTCCCATGGCACGTAATATAAACATGTCATTTGCGGTACGAGATCAAAAAGGAGGTGTGCAAGCTGATGAAATGCTAATAACCGTGGCTGCTTCAACAGGGTTTAAGATCACCTCACATAATACAACTAGTACATTAGGACCAAACACAGTGACGACCGTGACATGGGATGTGGCAAATACTGCCTCAGCCCCGATCAATTGTAGTGCGGTGAATATTTTGTTGTCTATTGATGAAGGTAATACCTTTACAACAATAGCTAATACGACTGCAAATGATGGCAGTGAATCGGTTACCATACCCAGCAATGTAGCTGCAACGACGACGGGCAGATTTAAAATTGAATGTGCCAATAATATATTTTTTGATATCTCAGACGCAAACCTAACCATACAGACTTCAGGTGTTAGCATTCTACCCGCTATCCTTTCCAATATTGGTAACAATAATAGTGTAGATCCAGGCGAAACAGTCTATTTATCAATACCCCTACAAAGTTATGAGGCAATTACTGCAACCCAAGTATCTGGCACGCTTAGCAGCTCCGCCACAGGCGTTAATATTACGGTAGCCAATAGCGCGTATCCTGATATCCCACCCTCCTCTCAGGTAAGTAACTCAGCCTTGTATCAAATGCAAATCCCATCGGATTATGTTTGTGGTACATCGATTCCTGTTACTTTAGATGCCAACTTTACACTTACAGCCGCAGCAACCGCCACATCAAACTTTTCTATCCCTGTGGGCACTAGTTCTGCAGCTGCGACAACGAACTCGACCGTCCTTACCATTCCTGACAATGACAGTGCGGGTATTACTTCGACCGTTACATTAGCAGCTGTAGGAACGGTTATTTCACCCGAAATAACCGTTGATGTAGATATTACACATAGTTTTCGTGGTGATTTAAAACTTGAATTAACATCTCCACAGGGCACAACGGTTCTACTAAAAAACGCCGACAGCGGTGACAATGCGACGAACCTAATAGGTAATTACCCTAACACATTTGCACCCGTAGGCGACTTAACCAGCTTTAATGGTGAGAACCTCAATGGAGATTGGACGTTGAAGGTAAGTGATAATTTTAGTGTAGATACAGGCAAGCTTAATAGCTGGACGCTTCACTATGCTACAACTACATGCGAAACGGTGACCAACACAGCGCCTGTAGCTACGAACAGTAGTATAACCACTAATGAAGGTATCGCTAAAACAGGCACACTACAAGCAACAGATGCTGATGGCAATGTGCTGATTTATAGCATTATCAGCAATGGCACAAAAGGAAATGCGGTTATTACCAACACCACAAACGGTGCGTTTACCTATACACCGACCAATGGAGAAACAGGTCAAGACACCTTCACCTTCAGTGTCAGCGATGGGACTGCTACTTCAAATATAGCCACGGTCACTGTCACCATTAATTCAACAACCCCAACATCTACCTGGGACATCGATGGCAATGGCACAGTCAAACCTCTCACAGACGGCATACTGAATATACGTTATTTATTTAACTTTACAGGCTCTACCTTAATTGACAGTGCTTTTGATGCAACAGGCACTCGAACCGATGCTACAGCGATAGAAGCTTACCTTGCTTCCATTCAATCGGTTAACGACATAGATGGCGACGGAACAACAAAACCATTAACAGATGGTTTATTACTGTTACGCTATTTGTTTGGATTCCGTGGCGACGCATTGGTGCAAGGTGCTGTTGATGCGGGAGCTACTCGACAAACTGCCGCAGCAATAGAAGCGTATATAGCGGCAGAGTTAGCGCAGTAGTTCCCCGTATTCCGTAAACTCCATACGGGCTACGTCGCTAGCCCGTATGGAGTGCAACGCAATACGGAGAGATGGTGCACATTGCCACACATCACATTCTCAACTTTCTTCCGATAAGCCTTACGCGCATCCAGCCAACGTCGGAATTTCACATCACTATAAAAGTAACCCTCTCTAGCATATAAAACGGTGACGGTTCTTATGTCCAAACACAAAATCATCTTCATCCAGCCCATTTCCCAAATAAGCTGCAAATCTTCAGACACGGCTGTTGGATCAAAGTCATAAATATATAGAGAGAGGCAGCTTATGTTGCTCTTAATTGACTACAATAATAGTAACTCGACAAATAACCAGAGGCTTACTGATGACCACACTAACCAGCCTACTTCCTAAAGAAGGGTTTGAGTTTTTAAATAACAACCCTGATGCACTACTTATTGATGTACGCTCTTCTATGGAGTTTCTCTTTGTAGGTCACCCTATTGGCGCTATACATATTGCCTGGATTGATGAACCTGATTGGGAAGTTAACCCTAACTTTGTTATAGAGGTTGAGCGTGCTTTGGGAAAGGTATCCATTCACAAAAGAAACACACCTATCATTCTCATATGCCGTAGCGGAAAACGCTCAAAACTCGCGGGTGAACTTTTGATTAAGAATGGCTTTGCTAACGTCTCTCACATTTCTGAAGGTTTTGAAGGTGAAAGAAATGAAAGCTACCAACGCGGTACTGTGGGTGGGTGGCGATTTCATCATTTACCTTGGGAGCAGTGCTAACCGAAATTTAAACTTGAAATGAGACCTTTGCACGAAAGATATGACGGGTAAAATATGAAAAATTACGCTCATTTCTCTCTCGCCATACTTCATGCAAAGGTCTCAGAATCAACTATTCGATGAACGGGTATATCCTATTTTAGATGGCTACCCTATAATTAGCGTAATAAGACGGTACAAAGTGTAGTTCGTGCCGTACTAATAATAAATATAATAAACGAAGTAACATACTACCTAGGAGACTGTCCGAGAACTAAGAAGCTACTACAAATCCCATGAACATCATAATCTGACCTTATTGAAATCGTTAAATAGCTACGGCTATTCGCCTCTTCCAATAATCTCACCTTATGATGCTCCTGTGATTTTCGTTACGCTTCTAATTCTCGGACAGCCTCCTAGAACACCTATACTAAAACACCTATAAAAATGAATAATAAAGGAAAACAATTGGGTTTTACTCTGACCGAAATGATGGTCACCATCGCTATTGCGGGGATACTAGCAGGTGTTGCAATACCCTCTTTTCAAGCTATTTTTCTTAAGAATACAACCATTGCCTATACCGATGATTTCAAAATGGCACTTTATCTTGCTCAAAGCGAGGCTGTAAAACGTAATACTAATGTCTTAATAGCTCCTAAAACCACAGGTAACGATATCTGGGAAGATGGCTGGAGTATTTTCATTGATGGAAATAGCAATAATACATTCGAATCAGCTGATGACGAACTCATACGAACCTATACGCCCAGTGCCAATAACTACCGATTAGAATCAAGTTTAAGTGGCTTTGATACGGGGCTAGCCTTTAATTCACTGGGTGAGCCAAGTACCCCTTCTGGTACTGCATCTGGGGTGGAATTCTGGGTGTGCGGTCAAAATTCAAATGATTCACAGTCACGTCGCACAGTAACCGTAAGCTTTGCAGGCAGTATCATTGTTAAAGAAGGTGCAACATGTCCTTAAACCTAGAAAACGCATTTGGGTTAAATAATCACCCCCATTCTACTGTTTCTCAAACTGGCTTTAGCCTTATTGAAGTACTTGTAACTGTCGTCGTAACGGCCTTTGGGTTAATTGGTCTAGCGGGACTTCAGATGAGTTCTGTTAACACCACTACTAAAGCTTCCGCAAACACACATGCTCAGATAGCCATGCAAGAAATTGTTGGGCAACTTCTTGCCAACAAAGATGCCGCAAAAGCGGGGAGCTTTAATCTTCTGGCTAATACTGATGGTACGTTGCAAACCTTTACCGTTAACCCCGACATATCAAATCTGGATTTTTCTCAGAAAATTACCTATCGCTGGTTCAATAACCTAAACAATGTAATACCAGGAGTAAGGGCAGGAATAGAATGTAACGCCACAAATATGTGCGCGATTCGTATTCAGTTAAGCGAGTCTATTGAGAACATGGAACAAGTCGTTTCAATACAATTATGAGAAAAAAATACTTACATCAATTAAAGCTACCTAAATCATGCAAGCAACATGGTTTTAGCATTATTGAGCTTATGATTTCATCTGCTCTCGGTATTTTTTTGACAGCTGGGGCGCTAAGCCTCTATAGCTCTAATAAAGATTCCTACCGAATACAACAAGCAATATCTAATACACTTAAAAACAGTCGTTTCGTTATCGGTCGCTTAGAAAAAAGTATCTCTAGTGCAGGTTATTCGGGATTTTTTGGTAGTTATGTAGACGGTGTAGAAAACACACTAAACTCTCCTACCAATATCCTTTGGGACATTGAAATTCCTATTAAGGGATATAACAATGTAAGCAGTTCAGACACAATTGCAGGTATTACGGGTATTACTGCGGGTACCGATGTTTTAGTACTTAAAAGCATGGTTTATGAGTCAAATCTAATCAACCAAACATCCAGTAGCTCATTTACCATCAATGCGGCATCAGGGTATAGCGATGGAGATATAGTCATCGTTACTGATCTCAACAAAGCATCTATGTTTCAAATCAGCGATGCTGATGACACTTCAACAGTAGGCCAAACAACTGTAACGGTTACTGCAGGCGCCTCACCTAAACCTGGAAATGCAGCACTTCCTATAAACACTTTTGATAATACAGCGACGATAGGCAGGTTAGAAACCGTCATCTATTTCTTGAAAGCGAATGCTAATGGAAATACTTCTTTATACGAAGGCCGACTAACAACCTCTACCGATCCTGATGTTGACCCTATAACAACAGCCATAGAAATCATCCCTAACGTCGAAAACATGCAGTTTATTTACGGCATTGATTCTGATAACAACAAAAGTATCGACAAATATATTGATGCCTCAACTGTCACCGCAGCAGAGTGGGGATTAGTTCACACCATTGGCGTTAGCCTGCTTTTACACAGTAATCAGGATAACATTACCGATGATAGTACATCCTATAGCTTTGATTCTACTAACTTTACTTTTACTAAAGATACAACAGCATCATCTACTGCTACCAAGCATTTGAAACAAACCATCAATACTTATATAAAACTGCGAAATCTTTAAATTACAAACTGTAAAATACAAGAATACAAGTACAACAGCCACACAACTCATTGACATAACGTAACAACGTATAAATCACTAAATACCGAGCTTATAACATAACTAATAATGAATAATAAAAACAACCCATATCAGCGCATTCATTCTTTAAAAGCTACACAACAAGGTGCAGCTGCACTCGTTATGACGCTTATTATCTTATCAGTGTTAACCATTATAGGTATAACCTCGTCAAAAACTGCTGTGATTGAAACACGCATGACAACCAATTCCATCGAAAAGTTTAAATCACGAATTGCTGCTGAATCAGCCTTTAATTATGCCATTAATCAACTTGATGATTTCAATGAAATCGACTGGTTAAACACATGTGGTAGAAATGGTATATACGATCTACGCACTACCGCCAGCCCAACTTGCCCTGACCCTCTTAATTCGGGATCTACCGTACCTGCTAAAAGCCAAGCCCAATGGAACAGCATGCTTAATGTAAGTAATTGGAGCTGGGCAAGCAGTAGTTCTCATGCTGTCCTGTTAGATAAACTCTCAGCAGATGATGCCCAAATACTAACAAGTAGCTCTCAGCGCACTAACCCAATGGGCTTAGTGACGAACCCTCAATACATTATAGGCATTCATGATCCTGTATTACGACCAGGATCAGAGAACAAGCATTGTTTTCCTGTGACTATTGTTGCCGCCTCTAAAGGTGGGGTAGATAGCTCTCAAACATTCATCAAAGTCAACGCAATCCCCGAAAGTGGATGTTATTACCCATAAAAAAGACAATAAAGTAGGTTAGTTATGAAATATTCAATTTTTCAAAAAACAATGCTTGGTTTTGTTCTCCTTGCCATTTCCAGCTACGTTTCTGCCGCAAGCACCCCCATATCTCTTTATAAAAGTTTTGAAGGTAATATTGCCGTTGCTGCTATTGGTAATTCAGAATTAACTGAAACGGGGGGGACGGGTAACTGTGGTAACGATAACGCCACTACTGCCACTCTGGCACTGCCAGCAGGTGCACAAGTCAAAGCAGCGTACTTATATTGGTATGCGATGACCGCTAACATTACGTGGGGAGATAGCTTCGGATATGGAGCACTGTCGCAGTCTGCACCCGTCACTTTTCCTGCTTACACGGGGACTATTAACTCATCTCGTAAAATCAGTACCAAGAAATTTAGTTGGGAAGGATATTGGAAATACAGTGGCTATTTTGCTGATGTGACTAGCCAGGTAACTAGTGGTATCAATGGAAACTATACTGTTGACGTTCAAGGAGGCGCTTCAAGTTCAGCTTGTCCTCTGGTTGAAGAGAATGCTCGAAGCTGGAGTCTTATCGTTATCTATGAAGCCCCTTCCATCACTGAGAACAAAAAAATCTATGTTTATGACGGCATAAAAGGTTATCAAAACGAGAGTATCAGTATCCCTGTTTCTGGCTATGAAGTTCCAGCTATCTCTACAGCTGGTTCAATGACCGTCATCTCTATACAAGGAGACCCTGGTTTAGATGGTGAATACCTTAATACATCAGATACTAGCTTCCCTAGCTTCCCTAGTGACTTTGCAGACAGTGATCACGGTGCTGCACTTGATATTGACACCGTATCGGGAAATTTCACAGCAGGCTCTACATCAATGAGCCTAGACTCTGGGTCTATTCGAGATTTGATATTTACCACCAATATTATTCTTTCTATACCTACAGTACCTACAGCTCAATGTTTTGCTATGCCAGATAATGCAGCAGAGCTTTATAGTTTTGACCTTAAAACAACCACTGCACCCACAGTAGTTGCGACTACCAAAATGTTAAATGGAGAGGGCTCAGCATATAGAGCAACCGATAATGCCATTTATGCTTTCCACCAAGATGTTATTAGTGACACAGACCCTTCTGATCTATACAAAGTGCAGATGGACGGAACGGTTACTTTAATAAAAGCAGGTTTCCTCTCTCAAGCAGCGGTAGGAGGCGAGTTTATTCGTTATGAGGATGGCTCGGAGTATTTCTATGTTTTACAAAACCAAGGCAGTTCAAGTTTACTTAAGTTTGATGCTAAAAGCCTCTCAACGGGCACTCCTATAAGCACCACTGCGTTATTGTTCCCCGATACTACCGCTGCTAGCGTTTCTGGGTTAGCAATCAACCCCGTGACAGGAGAAATACTAGTATCTGACGATAGTTTAGATAGTACGGATTTTGTTGAAATCTATACGGTTAACCAAAGTAGTGGCCAGTTAACATTGAAAACTACACTAACCGTTGCAGGTATAGATGGTGAGTCGTTAGCCTTCTCAGAAAATGGTGACTTATATACTGAAAATGAGAGTGCGGGTGCTGCCATCAATGATAACAAAATCTTCAAAATTGATTTAGCAACAGGCAACTTAACCGAGGTTGAAACCAATATTAATGCCGTTGTTAATGGTGATATTGAGGCCATGTCATGTACGGGTAGTAAGTTATTTACAAAGAACAGTATTACTAACCTAACGATTGTTACTAAAATCATCAACGACAACAGTGGAACACAAACCACAATGGCGGGGCTTAATGTTACTACTGACGCAGGATCACTTACCTTCGGCTCTGGTACAACAACAGGCTCCACTACTAGCTTTACTAGTAGTGCTGTAACAATAAATGAAGGACGCTACCAACTTTCAGCAACCAATCTGGCAAACTACACAACTGGAGATTGGAGTTGTAGCGGATCAAGTGGCGTTACTCTCAATCAAATTTTTGTTGAGGGTTCTGCTCAAGCGAATGTATTTATTCCCAATGGAGATAATGTAACTTGTACCATTACTTATGACGACGATGGTGGCTCTTCCTGTAGCGCTGGTCTAACGGGGGATATTAATGCAGGGTTTACACCCGCAGCAAAACTGAAAAGTGGAGCTAAGGTCTTCCTTAGTAGTACCAATATATCTTCTAACGAGGGACATTTAAAAGCCTATACCATTGCATCTAACGGCCTTCCCACTACAAGCTCATCTAACCTTGATTGGGATGCATCGACTGCCATGCACACTCAAAACAAGAGAGGCAAGCGTTTGTTCTCTACACAAGGGGGCAATAAAAAGAAATTTAAAAAACTCAATAATAATGCCTTTGGCAGCGTTGGCTTACCTTCTAATGACCAGATTAAAGATAATGTTGCAAATGCACTATTAGGTGCCATTTCACCTAATAGTAATCTTGGCTTATTAGACGACAAAGTTGATGTCGCACGTTATCTCTCCGATGCGGATTATAAAGCTTTTTATACGGATATTGCTTCAGCTCGTTCTGATGCTTCAGGTGCAACATCACCTAAGTTAGTGCTTTTAAGTAGTGATGATGGTTTTGTATATGCCTTTAGGCAGAACAATGGATATCTACATTGGGGTTGGACGCCACGAAGCTTAGTCAAAGAGATGCGTAATGCATCCAAGTTTATTAAGCAACACTACATGCAAGGAACTATTGATGTTATGGATCTAAAAGATGGTTCTAACTACGCTTCTTATGTAGTAGGAAGTTATCGTGATGGTCTAGGACAATATGTTTTAAAACTTAAAGATAACGGTAAATTGGACTCCATCGTTTGGGATACTGATCATAAAGATAGTAATTCATTAGCTGAAAGCTCGCCCAACCACGGAAAACGTGCTTATTTCTCTGATGGCAGTGGTAATAAATATATAGCATATATCATTACCAACTCATCGGATGAGTCAACTTTACATATTAGAAGTATCGTTAGTACATCCGTGCATTATCAGATTAATCTCGGTTTTACAGCTACCTCTACTCCCTTCATCATGCCCGTCTATCAACAGGGGGGAGTGGCAGGTGATACGATGTATTTAGGAGATAGCAATGGCAATATCTACTCAGCGCCTTTATTAGTTACATCGGGTAGTAGTAAAGGTGATCTAAATTCAGAGTCGACCCTTGACTCCGCATTCTCGCAAAATAGTGTGGCGGCACTACATACCTCTGATAGTTCAGCGGTACAGTTTATAGGAGCTAGCGCTTCAAAAGCGGGGAATACCATCTATCTACACGCCCAATCTAAAGACCGTTTAAGCATATTTACTTACCAGCCAGCTACTGCTAATAGCAGTGCAAGCTGGCGAATTAAATGGACTACCTCTACCAGTGGAAGCAATAAGTGGGATACCGCTAACAACACACTAACAAGCGATGCATCAATTACTGTTATACCTACAGGTGCAATGATAACTGACGATTCGTATGTAGTGGCTAATAGTCTTGTTGTACCCGTTACCTTAGCGGCAACAGGAACAAACTGTGATGGTGCTGCCTATTATTATTTATACCAGCTAACCGATGGACATGTGCCTACAGAAACATTCTATAATACTAGCGATAATTCAGCTATTACCAGCAGAGTTAGCTTAGGAAAAGGTACGGCAAGACGTCTTCATGTAGCAGAACACCCTAGTAGTAAGAAACTAATTGGGTTAGGCATATCAGACCAGACATCCAGTGGCTCAACAGGTGTTGGAAGTAGTGTCTATATTGAAGACCCTGTTTCTACAGGTGTCAGAAGTTGGGAAATATTGCAATAAATGAGTTATGAAATAACGCATGTATAAGTGAAGCCGGATAAAGCTATTTACTTTATACTATCAAGAACTTACTTAATATTGGAAGCGGTTAACTGAGGAGTTTAGATTCAATAAAAGCGGAATGACTTAACTTCATTCTGGCTTGAAAGAAAGCTGAATTTGTAACATGCTGAACATCATCATCTAGACCAAGATGCTTGCGGAAAAGCTATCTAGCTCTGTTTGAGATGAATGCCTCCTGAGATTTAAAAGGAAGAGTACTTAATGTGGGGAAATTGAGACCTCGGTTTCGGGTGAAGTCAGTATCAAACTGACGGCGATGATGTTTGAATATGTCCGAGTAAACAGTATTTTTTATGTACCTATATGTATTTTCAAATGAGGGTGGTTAATTTCATTTGATGGTTCCTTTGGGTAGACTTAACGGGTTTAAATATTCATATATATTAGCATAAACATATAGTTATGCCTTAACTTACTGGCATTGAGGTCAGTGTAACGTTTTAGACTGTTGAAAATTCCGGTAGCGCCCCCCCTATTCTCGAATATTTATATCTAAGGTTCTTCTTACCTCTGCGTCGGATGGCGTTCCTTATCCGACCTGCCGCGCTGACCCTTCCATCTTCACTTAAGAAGAATCAATCAATTGTCGCAAGACAATTATCCCGAAGAGTGATTTTGTAATTTCTTGTTCCAGGTGCCTCTATATAGCCATCAACAAGAATTGAACAATATTTTTTATTATCATAAGTCAGATAAAATTGTATTTCCTTCTCATGAAAAATACGGACAGTTAGGTCGCTGCCACTTTTCAATACGGCTGTAGAACTAAGAACATTATCATAACTATCTTTGATTTCAATAGATTGTAATGTATCCCCAGTGTTATTAATGATCCTTACATTGAGGGCGGAATCTCGACCACACCCATATAAGAGAAATAAAGTAATACAACAAAAGAGCACTTTCATCAGTTGATTAGAAAGTCTAGTACAATCCATTATAACTAGTCCTTCCACAAATAAAGCTCAGAAATATTCCAGTAAAACTTGCACATCATTAATTATATTATATATTTATCTCTATGGAGCCTGAACTCTTTGGTTTAAGTCGTTCAACAAACGTATGACTTGCTTTTTTTGGGCTAAATAAATAGTAGAGGATGACTCCCCTAGTGAATCTACTGGCACATGGTAAGCAATCCAGTTTTTGCCTACAGAAATATTTATGAGGTTACCAGATTGACCCTGATAACTTATAAATAGCAACAGAACATGTCGTGGAGGTATTTCAACATTATTAAACAGACCCATGCGCTTACTATTTGACACTAAAAAGTCATAAATGACTTTGTATTCTAGCTCTCCTTTCTTTGCTTTACCCCCTAAGGAACTTATTTTAGACATACTATCATCCTCAAAATCAAACACATCAGCATCAAGTATCTTAGTTCCTCCGATACTGTAATTGAATTCAAAGAAATCTGGTTTATGGATTAAAAGTGACTTATTTGGACTTTCACAACCAACTAAAGCAAGAACCAATATGATTAAATACCTGGCATCCATGGGTATACCTCTCTTCGAATTCTATTAATGATAATCGGGGTCAGAGTAAAATAAAAACTAATCTTACTCTGACCCCTATTATTTCCTATTATAACAACATATTAACTTGGTTCGACCCTCTATAATCGCCCAATAAATAGTTGCTATTTCCTATTATAACAATGTCTTAACTTGGTTCGACCCCTCTGTAAGTTACGACCCCTCTGTAAGTTACTTTACAAACTCAACATCAAAGGGATAGCAATGAATATCCACATAATCTAGTCCATTTTCAAGCGGAACTCTTTTTGTACTGCTTGAGCTACAACTTATAAGTACTAATAGCACAGAGGCCAGAAAGGGTACTAAAATATTTTTATTCATATTAACCTGTCAAAGCTCATCTGCATGAAGTCTTAACTTGGTTCGACCCCTCTGTAAGTGAAAGTGACCTTCTGTTATTTCAGTGTTGTTCCTCTCATTATAGGTTCATGTGGGGAGAAACAAAGTTCTCCTTTATCAACGGAGTATGAAAACTATCATAAAGATAATCATGATTATTATTACCTGAATCCGTGACTTCAATATTATAAAAGACCAAATGAAAAATTAAATAAGACTTTCCACCCAGATAGATAATGATAAGAATAAAACCATCTATTAAAAGGATTATAATCGACCTATTCATCGT
>JALXAX010000194.1 GCA_026991755.1 Thiotrichaceae bacterium
AAGTTTTTTACGTCGATTTGGGTGAGCATGTCTTTTGCCTCGTCTATATACGTTTGTAGGTGGCGGTTTTCTGAGAGGGTTTCCAGCATCTCGAAATAGTTCCGGAAACCTTGTTCATCGTCTGCTAATAGTTCGCGTAGTCGCTTGACTATGTAGTTTACCACATCCTGTACCGGTTTTTCTTTGAAATCACAGAGGATCGCTAAAACCAGTGCATCAGGCGTGTCTTGTTCTAATAAGAGCCTGCAATCTACGCTGTGCATATCCAGTGTGTGATAGTGGTAGCGAAAATCACCTGCTTCCAGACCCTCGTCCATATTGTAGGCAGCTTTACCGATATAGACCAGGTACTGATGAATCCGTTCTTTGGGATAGGCTATTTGGATGTCGGTGAAGTAGCGGAGCATTCGCAGGGGCATTTGCGGGTCATTGCCATTTTGTATTTCTACGTGCAGGATAAAGGTAGCTTGGGTATCGCGTTGTTTTACCCGTACCACTAAATCGGCACGGCGGAGTTCGATGCGTTGTTGTTCGGTTTCCAGAAACTCGACGCTGTCGTCTTCTATGTTCAATTTTAATAGTAAGTTGGCTATGTCGGCCGCCAGATGCTTGAGGACGTGTTTGCTGATGATGTCTTTCTTTGCCATGCTTTTAGTATAGCAGGTCGAGGCGTGTATTTGTCTGGTTTAGTCTGCCTTTTGTCGCCTGTATGGGTAATGATTCAGGAATACAAGTTTGTGTGAATATTAAACTTTACACTGACCCCAATTTTTCTGGACAAGAACGATCTTCATTAAGTGCTTGAGCTAGAAACATGGATAGGGTTTCTGTAGGTGGGTAGAGGCGTTCTCGGTGCTCAGGGAGTAAACTTTCTGTGGTTGATAAGAGTTCAGGACTGGTGAGCTGATTAAAGAAGCTATAAGCATCGCTATTTTTGTATATTCTTGAAGTCGGCGTTGCTGATGGTGTCTAACTTTGCTATTAATACTCATAAGGCAGGATTCTCTATGATTATGATTTGTTGTGGTAACAATCAGTTTATCACTTATCCTGCCTTTTTATAAACTATTCAATAGGTTAGTGCTTAAGTAAGTGCCATTCGGGATCTGGAGGATAAATCATGACTAAAAAAATATTACATATAGAAATTCAGTCTGCTGATAAAGCCTTAAAAGGCTTTGAAGATACTTTATTACAGCTTGAATCAGGTAAAACGGTTGACCCTCACTTTTAGTATTGGTTTTGAATCATTACCTCAGTTTGCAACCGTATTTACCCCTAAACGATGGGAGCTGATTGGTGTGTTAAAAAAGTCAGGAGCAATGTCCATCTACCAACTTGCTAAACAACTAGAAAGGCATTACCGCAATGTCCACAAGGATGTAACGGCACTCATGAACTGGATGATTATTGAGAAAAATGAAGAGGCGCATGTTTTTATTCCCTGGGATGAAATTGATATGCGTTTACCGTTAAATAGTGGGGAATTAAAAGAGGCAGCTTGAGGGTCTTAATGTGTGAACTCAACAGCATGATATATTTGCGTGAGTTGATTTAAAATCAAGCTTGTTGAAGTTTTTCTGTTGATATAAACCCTTTAAAACAGGAACTCGACAATGCCTGATGTACCATTGTCAATAACCACTTCAATAAGCTTGATGTTGAAGTGTTGTTATTCTACACAAAAGAGGACTTATTCGTTAGTGATACAGGCTTATTTATCCAATCGTCAACCAATGATCATGGCCACCTATGATATAATCTATATCATAGAATTACTTAGGAATTGACCATGACAACACTAGCTATAGACTTCCCTGAAGAGGTCTTTTCTTCATTAAAATACACGCCTAATGAATTTATCAAGCAAATGCGGCTTGCTTCCGCAATACATTGGTATTCAAAAGGTAAAATATCACAGGAAAAAGCAGCAATGATTGCTGAAATGGATCGGGTGGACTTCCTTGATGCTTTGGCAAAAGACGGAGTTGAAGTTTTTTCTGTTGATATGAACCCATTAAAACAGGAACTGGAGAATGCCTGATCTACCATTGTCAATAACCACTTCCATAAGCTTGATTTTACTTTACCCCCGGCTTTGACTTATCTCTTTGAAGTATATCCATGGTAAGATGGTAATTAACTAACAGTGATTATATTAATGAAAAATCAAAATACCACATCTCCTCGTATGATGAAAAAAGTTGTTCGTATAACAACTAATAAAGAGCAGCCTTCTGATTATCTTTATTGGAAAGACCGTCCTGTCTCTGAGCGCATTGATGCCATAGAGATACTCCGCCAATCTTACTTAAACTTCCATAAGAATGTTGAACCCAGACTTCAAAGAATTTGTAGAGTTACTCAACAGTCATAAAGTTGAGTACCTTCTCATTGGAGGGTATGCTCTGGGGATTCATGGTTATCCCCGATACACAGGTGATATGGATATATGGGTAAATCCTACTGAGGAAAACTCAAAACGTGTTATATCTGTACTGGATGAATTTGGTTTTGGAGAGTTGGATCTGGATGCCTCTGATTTTGTCAAGCTTGGTAATGTCATTCAGTTAGGTTATCCACCCATGCGTATTGATCTGCTAACACAACCTGATGGTGTTGAATTTAAAGGTTGCGTTTCACGGAAATTGGATGTGGAGCATGATGGGTTAACCATTCATGTCATTAGTGTTGAAGATTTCAAGAAAAACAAGCTTGCTAGTGGACGACCTAAGGATATTGAGGATTTGCGTAATATTCAGGATAGTTAGCTTGATTGATAAACAATCATGATACTCTTTAAAACGAAGCTTTATTCAAAAGCGGAACAGGCTCAAATTTCCCAGAATAATCAAAGAAATCAATATCAAGCTCTCTGAGTTTGATTTTCACTCTTTCAAGCAAAAGAGGTTCATCCTTGTTCCAATCGTCATACCGCATTAAGCTGACCTTACCTGATGTGATATGTGCCTTAACAAGTTGGAAATCAAACTAAAGGGTCAAGAAACTAAAGGGTCAGACTCGAATGGCACTTACTTAAGCACTAACCCATTGAATAATTTATAAAAAGACAGGATAAATGATAAACTGATTGTTACCACAACAAATCATGATCATAGAGAATCCTG
>JALXAX010000195.1:0-29096 GCA_026991755.1 Thiotrichaceae bacterium
AGAAAAATGAGCGTAATTTTTTAGTGAGCTTGCCGTTTTATCAAAACGGTCAACTCAATTATTAAGCTTGCTATATCCGTCATATCTTTCGTGCAAAGGTCTCTCATAAATTTAAGCGTGATCTTTTACCGCAGAGACAATCAACACACCTATCACCCACAACAATAAACTGCCTAAAATAATAGACAGCATATTGGCAAAAACATAAGGTTTTTCAGCTTCGCTAGGTAAATAGGGTGCGGCAATAACTTCCAGGTATTGCTGTTTCTGTATCGCATTTAATCTTGCTGATTCTAAAGAAACTAAAGCAGATTCATATAACCGTTCAGCCACTACCTTTTTGGCTAATAAGCTTTCATATTCTGCAATACGCGTGCTTAACGTATTACTGCTATTGCTACTATCACCCCAACGTTTTTTCTCTTTTCTGATCTGCTGCTTCAAAGTTGTCACTTTGCCTCTCAATGCACGAATTTTAAAAGCATCGGACTTCATAAAAGCAGACATATTTTTAAGTTCTGCCTGTGCTGCTGCTAATTTGCTTTCTAACTCCGTAACTAGGCCTAATCTTGCTTCCGTTGTTTTTTCTGGATCAATATCTCTTTGCACATTTCTTAGGGCAGTAATATTTATTCTTGCTTTTATGAGGTTCTCTTCAGCACTATGTAGTTCTTTCTTGGCAAAATCTAACGAATCGGAACGTGCTCTTTCTGAAAGTTTATTGACATGTTTTTCTGCGGCTTTCAACAAGCTCTCTGATATCGCAAAGGACTTTTCAGCACTAAAAGCCGTCACCCCCAAGGTTGTAATACCTGATGTAGTATCATATTCAATATCAATAGTGTCATTCCAATACGCTTTGAAATCACTAAATAGTGCATCTTTATCTAACCTTGCCCACCAGTCGTAATGCGTATCCGAATAATGTTGTTTAATACCTAGTTCCTTATCTAGCTTATTCAGAAATTCAGCTGACCAAATATATTCTCTTGCGATATATGCATCTTTGGCAGAAGGTGAAGTGTTGCCTCCTGCAAAACCCGCTAACGCACCCAATACATCACTTTGCGCCCGCTCGTGGCCTTGAATAATGTACTTTGTTTCTACCAAATATTGTCCCGATGCAATAAAGGCATAGTAAAAGCCAGCGACTAATACAGGCAGAACAACCACTAACCAAAATGACAGAGGTACTCTCTTTTTCAGTTTTTGAAGACTTGCAGTCATTCCATTCATGGAAGGTCTTTCAGTAGATGGAATGGTTTTATTTGTGGTGCGTTTTTGCATAGTCATATTATTTCTTCACGTAAAGGGCAATAGCTTCTTCTACATCTTCATAAACAGACAACTCTTCATTATCTAGCAAAATAGCAACATCGCTAAAGTTTCGGATCGTATCCATACTATGCGAGACTATGATAATGTTTGATTCTTCCGTTTTCTCTTCTACCTTTTCTCGACATTTTTCCTGAAACCGTTGGTCACCAACACCCAATATTTCATCAATCAATATCACGTCAAAATCAATCGCCATACTCAAACCAAACGACAGTCGGGAGCGCATTCCACTCGAATAATTGCGAATAGGCTCATAAAAAAAAGCCCCTAATTCTGAGAAGTCTTTTACAAATTCTGTCACTGCTGGTATGTCTGCATCATAGATTCGGCAGATAAAACGCAGATTTTCTTCCCCCGTTAAACTGGTACTAAAACCACCCGAGAAGCCCAAAGGCCAGGAAAATTTTCCTTTACGCTTAATCTCGCCAGAGTCTGGAAATTCAGAACCCGCTATTAAACGCATAATGGTTGATTTACCCGATCCATTTCGGCCTAAAATGCCGATATTCTGGTTATCAGGAAAATCAAAAGTAAAGTTCTGCAATATATGCTTACGCCCATTCTTCATGGGGTAACTTTTATAAACATTTTGAAAGCAAATCATATGTTTGTAGACCTTTACAGCTGTCTTGCATATTTTCTAGATACGCGCTCCGCTGACATTCCAACCGCTAAAAAAAGAAATACAAAAGAGAGCAAATAATATTTGTCTACATACTGACTTTCATACGAGATAAATACCGCACTGCGAAACCATTCAATACCATGCAAAATAGGGTTATAAAGCGCAACCTCACGTAAGGAGGGAGTAAGACTATCAGAGATGAAAAAAATCCCTGATACAAAGAAAAAAGGGCGTTGTATCGCATTATAGGTTTGGCTAAAAGAGGGGAAATAAAGCTTAATACTCGAATTCAAATAGCCCAAGCCTAGCGCAAACAACCACAACGAGCTAAACGCAAACAACACTTGTAAAGGAGACTCAATGGGTAGTGCGTAATCAAATAGTTTCAAGACGAAGTAGACGATGAGAAATACAATGATCATCGTCACATATTCCAATATCCCTCTAGATATCAACACATCAAAAGGAGTAACCTGAGGGTAAGCGAGCAAGGTTTTATTAGAAGCGATTCCTTCCATTACTTTATTAACGGTATGTGCAAATAGCAGCCACGGTACAAGACCCGTTAAAAAAAACATGGGTAACGAATCATCATTACCGATAGGTGAAGAACGCCCCATAGCCGAAAATACAGCTATTAAAACAGCGATATAGGTAATTGGCTCAAACAAAGCCCAAAGGTATCCTAGTTTATTTCTATCAAAACGTGTGCGCGTTTCACGGAGTATTAATGCGTGAACGACTCTACGTTGAATACTTAAGGCTGATAATATACTCATTTTCCTTATCAATTATCTATAACGGTTGTTAAACCTAAATTCCTCAGTTAACCGCTTCCAGTATTAAATAAACCACTGATAGTAATAAAGTAAGCAGCTTTATCTATCTTCACTTATAGAGTGAAGGCGCTACAGCCTATAGGATGATTCAGTTAGGCTGATGGCGTAATCAAAAAAAGAGTTAATAGTTTGTGCTCCTCAATGTGTTTTTTCATATGAGACCTTTGCATGAAAGGATGGCGAGAGAAAAATGAGCGTAATTTTCTCTATTTTTGCTAAAAAAGAGGGTAATAGCCGAGCTATTGGGCGGTTTTTTAGCAGAAATAGAGGAAATTCAAGCCATTTTAATCCGTCATATCTTTCGTGCAAAGGTCTCCATATAGCTAATCAGTTCAACAGGCTTGCTCTACCTGCTATAACGTCTTCATCCAATCAGCGAATGACTTTACTGAAAATTCTCATGGATACTCGGCTTCTTTACCCTATATGGCTAATCCAAAAAGACTTTTGCACCCAGTGCAATCTGGTAAATAATCTGTGTAAAATCTTTGGTAAATTGTAAATTCTTTGAATCCACTTTAGGGAATACCAGTATTTGATCACCTGCTTTGACTTGTAACTTGCCGCCTATTTTCACTTGTCCATTGGGGCGAACTAATACGATACGTTTGTGATCAGCACGATCCGTAAAGCCACCTGCATTAGCGATATAGTCAAGAACATCCGCATTATTTGCATAGACGACCGCTTGTGGAATTTGCACTTCGCCATCAATGGTTACGACATCACTTTGTTGAGGTATGACAATAACGTCACCGTCTTCAAGTCGGATATTACTGACTTGGCTTCCATTGCTTACAACCACTTTTCCTTCTGGCTTGATACGTCTGGCATTTTTAATAAATTGCAACACTAAACTAGCTTCTTTGGCACGGATACTAGCTTCACCATCAGATTGAGCAGGTGCTGTTAATACGGTTCTTTCTAAACGTTGTAGTGCTTTTTCAAGGTTCTTGCGTTGTTGAATGGCAATTTTTTTTCGTTTGATGTAAATATTTTTAATATCTGCATCTTTGGGATCAACCGATACATAGTCCAGTAATTCTTTTAAGCGCACGCCTTTTCTAACAGCGAAATAGGAATTACCCAAGTGGCTTCCTTCAATAGTGATATCAATCTCTTTAGCCTGAGCATCACTAACAAAACGAATGACATCACCATCATGCAAGCGCAAGCCTCTAAAACGTTGACGAGGTTGATAGACTGACCACGGTTGATTATTACGTGTCCCTGATATAGCGATATTGGTAACGCTCTCATTAGGACGGGCATACTTTATAAGCTCTTGCCCCGTAGAGGTTTTACTTCTGAATTCGAAGCGAGCTGCATTTCTAACATCGCCTTGAACCGTTACCATTGCACCTTGCTGTTCTACCAGAATCGTATCGCCATCTTTGAAATGAAATCTAGGTAGCTTTCCGTAACGCAAAAACTGATATAAATCGGCTTGAGCGACTGATTTATTACCCCGCATGACACGAATCTTTCTATAGCTACCGCGCTTATTATCAATACCGCCTGCTTGTGAAAGATAAGCCAAGATACTATCTGACGGCATACCCGAATATTGTCCTGGCTTAACGACAGGCCCCGTCACAAAGACGCTCACAGGTGTAGTTGTCAAAATACTGACGTACACTTGAACACCATCGTCATATACTGTTTTTATTTTATTTTTAATAACACTCATCAGGTTTCTAGAACGAACACCCGACACTTTAACTGCACCGACTTCAGGAATATAAATCTTGCCTGATGCATCAACTGTAACAATCTGATCTACTTTTAACAGCCCCCAAATATGCATCTTAATTTTATCACCTGGGGCAATAATATAATCTGCATTTAGTCCATTATCTCGTTGTGATTGGAACTTTCCACTAAATAAATTAGCACCATAGGGTAAGACATTAGAGCGGGAAGGTTGTGCTAGGGGTAGACCATCATCAAAAACTTGAGTGTTTTTATTTTCTTGGCTTTCTGCCGTAAATACATCCTTGGCATACGCATGGGCGGTATAAAACACCAATGGCGCCAAACATAAAAAGGCAAACAGTTTTTTTATCATAGAAGTTTGTCACGTTATTTGCTATTTAATCACGTAAAATATTACGTACAATCGTATTTAAGACGTACAGCACACTGATTAGTGTACCTAGCCCTGCAAATACTATCCGTTGATCATCTCTTAAAAATCCAATTAACAGGGATTTTTAAGGTTTCACATCCTTAAAATATCCATTAGCTTAGTACATTTTCTTGATGCTATTTCATATTCTTATGGATGATCAATAGATACTAGTGATGTATTCGTGAGAGGTATGTTTTTTCAGATTTCAGAGTTATGATTAAAATTTCTAACGTGGCCTTTGCATTAATCACACATGAACAAGCATCTACTACAAGGTACCATTGCCAACACCCTTAGCTTTAGTGGCCCTGGTCTGCACACGGCAAAACATCATCAAATCACCCTCCTTCCTGCGACTGAAAACACGGGAATTATCTTTCGTAAGCTTGATAAAAAAAGGGGCTATACCGATATTCCTGCCAGTTGGAAGCATACAAAACCGCTCCCTTTATGTACCTGTATCACTGCGGACAATGGCCTGTACATTCGTACTATCGAACATCTAATGGCTGCACTCTATGCCTGTGGGATTGATAATTTGATTATTGAAGTATCAGGCACTGAAATCCCAATTTTGGATGGAAGTGCAAAACCCTTTATCGATGCCATTGATCACATAGGCGTGACAAAACAAACACAACCCCGAAGCATCATTACAGTAAACCGTACCTATAGCTTTGGTGAAGCTAATCGGTTTATTCAAATAGAACCACTTTCAGATGCCCCTTCAAGCAGTTCACTTTATATAGACATCACTATTTCGCTTACAAAAATAGGTCGACTCAACTGGAGCGGTGAAGTGACACCCGAATTATTTAAAGCAGAAATGGCGGCTGCTCGAACCTTTGGACGTTTAAAAAACGGTTTATTAGCCCAATTGACACGTTTCCAAAAAGACCCTATTTGTCTAGGTGCGAACACTAAAAGTGCAGTCGTTATTGTGGGAGATCGAGCAATTAATAAGGAAGGTTTAAGAATGCCTGATGAATATATTCGCCATCGCGTTTTAGACCTAGTGGGGGATTTAATGCTTTCGGGTAGTCACGTACATGGCAAGATTACAGCATCTAGTACCGCGCACCGTTTGAATCATGGGTTGTTACGAGCGATGCTTGATCAATGACTCTCTATAGAGATTCAGGCTATACTTAACTTATCCTTTACCACTAACTCTAACCGACTCAAGCCACTTTCCACCGATATAACAAACGCTTCGACTACTCGAAAGTCGACGGCAGCTATTGCCATTTGCAGAATAATACGCGCCCGCTTGTTTTGATCCTATGCTTGGTTTACCAAGGTGCTTCGATTGTTCATGGCTCACTTCTTTACGGTTAGGCTGCCCAAAACTATAAGTAAGTGCTTTACTACTATCCAGCAAAGGAGGGTTATTAGAACAAGATGATGTCAGTATCGTCGTAGCAATAAATACAAAAAAATAGTGGGTTTTCATAGCTAGATTCCATTTCATGGGCTTGATAAGAGACTAAATAACAACCATTAAAATAGCAACCTAACATAACGAAGATCAGCATAAAAAAGCCAACCTAGACCAGCTGTTCATTAGCAACTCCCAATGGTCTTAATATACTTCTCATGCGTATTTTTTGAATGATAAATTAACTACAGCTCTTTGATAGGTGCTTAAAAAACGCTCTTATTTTATATCTTTGTTCAATTAAAACAAGCATTAACACTGACTATATGATTGTGTTACAGTGGCAGACCAAGGTATATATGTAAAGCTACAAGACAGAGAAGAGTCTATTCAAGAAGCTTCTCAATAAGCCAATAGACCCAATGAGGAATAAGCATTGCCTTTTAAGAAAAAGAAAATCGCAATAGTTGGCATGGCTTGTCGGCTCCCTGGAAATATCCAGTCACCTGATGATTATTGGCAGGTATTAAAAAAGGGTGAAGATGTAGTCACCTCAATTGATGAATCTCGCTGGGGCACCGATTTCTATCAACATCCCAACAAAAAAGAACCGGGTAAAAGCTATACATTTGCTGCGGGTGTGCTCTCACAGATTGATCAGTTTGATGCTAGTTTCTTTGGCATCTCCCCCCGCGAAGCTGCACAAATGGATCCTCAGCAACGCTTATTATTAGAACTCACTTGGGAAGCTCTAGAGAATGGCGGACAACTTCCTGAAAACTTGGCAGGTTCAAAATGCGCTGTATATATTGGTATTGCTAGCACCGATTATGCGCACCGACGCATGGATGATCTCAGTTCACTAGACCCCTATTCCATGACAGGTAATACCGCCAGCATTGCCTCTAACCGCATTTCTTATCTGTTTGACCTGCATGGCCCCAGTGTTTCTGTCGATACCGCTTGCTCATCTTCTTTAGTAGCTCTGCATCAAGCCTGTAGTAGCATTTGGAATGGTGATGCACCGATGGCAATTGCTGGTGGCGTGAACATGCTATTGCATCCGTTCGGTTTTGTGGGCTTCTCTAAAGCTTCCATGTTATCGCCTCGTGGTCGTTGTCATGCTTTTGATGACGGCGGTGATGGCTACGTTCGCTCTGAGGGATCAGGCATTTTGTTTTTGAAAAAACTGGAAGATGCCATTGCTGATGGTGATCCTATTCAAGCGGTTATTCTGGAATCAGGCATTAATAGCGACGGACAAACAAACGGCATCAGCCTACCCAGCGCAAAAGGACAAGCGGCATTGCTTACCGAGGTATACAACAAAGCAGGGTTTGATCCAAATGAGTTAAGCTATATCGAAGCACACGGCACAGGCACGGCAGTTGGCGACCCCATAGAAACTTCCGCTATTTCTAAAGTACTTGCTGCATCACGTAAAAAACCACTACCTATTGGCTCTGCCAAAACCAATGTCGGTCACTTAGAAACCGCTTCGGGAATGGCGGGTATTTTTAAAGTCATTATGAGCCTTAAAAATCGTGCTCTACCAAAATCATTACATTTTGATACACCCAATAAGAACATAGATTTTAAAGCAGCCAAGCTACAAGTAGTTACTCGCTTTACACCGCTAAAAAAGTCAAAATCTCCGTTATTAATGGGGGTCAATTCCTTTGGTTTTGGCGGTGCAAATGCGCATGTTTTACTAGAAGAGTACATTCAAGGTGAGACAGCAGCATTTCATACATTGCAGAAACACTACACACCTCCTCTATTTTTATCAGCTAATTCCAAACCTGCTTTACGAGCAACGGCTCAACAATACCTAGACTTGCTTGAAACCCAAAATAATAAACCCCCAGAAGATATTTATTATGATATTGCTTTTTCCGTGGCTCATTATCGTCAACCGTTGAAGCATGGTTTGGCCTTCAATGGCAATAGTTACAACGATATTCGTAGCAAGCTACGTCACTTTATTGATGATAAAACAGCAGCAGGAATAACGACTAGTAACAAACTGAACCCTTATACAACATCTAATAAAAAGCCTAAATTGGCGCTGGTTTTTTCAGGCAATGGCTCTCAGTGGCAAGGCATGGGTTGCGAGCTTTTACAGACAGAACCCTTGTTTAGAAGTACCGTTGAAAAGATTGATCAACTGCTTACTGCACACGCTGACGATCCTATTTCGTTGATTGATGAATTTACTGCAAAGCAAGAAAATTCACGTCTCGAATTTACTGAAATAGCACAGCTATTACTGTTTACCCTGCAAGTCGGTATTATAAAAATATTACAAGCTCACGGTTTAAAAGCTGATGCCTGTGTCGGACATAGCGTAGGCGAAGTCAGTGCTGCATGGGCTGCTGGGGCGCTAACTCTAGAGCAAGCCGTAGAAGTCATCTATGAGCGTAGCCATGCCCAAGGTGAAACTAAAGGCTCTGGTCGCATGGCTGCCACAGGAATGGGCAATGATGCCATGCAAGAGCTATTGCAATCATTGCAACTTCAAGACGTCATTACAATTGCGGGTATTAACGGCCCGAATGCCACTACGCTCTCTGGCTCACTCGCTGATTTACAACAGCTCGAAACAGTCTTCACCGACAAACAAACTTTCTACCGCATTCTTGATCTCGACTATGCCTTCCATAGCCCTGAGATGCTGCCTATTGAAAAGCGTGTTAAAGCAACGCTCGACGGACTAATGCCACAAAAAGGCGATATTCGTTTTGTCTCTACCGTAACAGGTGATGTGCTTGAAGGAGACAACCTTGATGCAACTTATTGGTGGGAGAATATTCGTAAACCCGTGCTGTTCCACAAGGCAATGGATACGCTTATTGATGATGACTTCAACGTCTTCCTTGAGATAGGCCCCCACCCTATTTTGCGTAGTTACATCAATGACTGTTGTCGTCACAAAGAAATAAAAGGGCTTTCACTAGCTAGCCAGACTAAAACAGCTAGCAGCTTACCCTTCTTGCTTGATGGTTTATACAGTAGTTATCTGGCAGGTTGTTACTTAAACAAAAACGTACTTTTCCCGAAAAAAGGCAATTATATTCAATTGCCTAATTATCCGTGGCAACGCGAAAAACATTGGTATACATTGACTGAAGAAGGTGCAGACCTAGTCAACCGTAAACGTGAACATCCTTTGCTCGGCTACCGCATGCAGTCATCTCACACCGCTAGTAGTTTATCCATTCAATGGGAAAATCAGCTTGATACACACAAACTGGCGTATCTACAAGATCATGTGGTTGACGGTGGCGTAATTTTCCCCGCTGCGGGTTATGTCGAAATGGCATTAGCCGCTTCTTCTCTAGGGATAGCAGGAGAAAATAACAACCTATCACACGAAATAGAAAACCTTGAAATCAAAGCACCCATAGTTCTAGACAGCACTAAAACGACACGTTTTACGCTACTAATAGAGGACGGCAGCTTCACTATCGAAAGCCGTGATCGCTTGAGTGATAACCTGTGGACACTCAATGTCGTCGGTAGATTATTAGGCTCAACAACGCGCACCGCTCCTGCTTGTTTAGACATCAGCGCTAGCATTAAACAAACTAACAAGCACATTACAAGCGCGGGACATTATCAACTAACTGAATCCGTTGGGCTAAGCTATGGCAATGCTTTTCAGGGTATTGAAAGTGTATGGGTTTGCACTCAAACATCTGCGTTAGCTAAACTCAAAATCCCAACCGAGATCCGCACTGATTATCCGCTCTATCACTTACATCCAGCCATGCTTGATGCAGGTTTCCAAGCATTGGTTGATGTGTTTTCAGAGGACATTGCAGATAATAAACAGGCGGCTCTCATCCCTGTGCAAATTGGCAAGCTATATTGCTACTCTCAGCCCACACAATCAGCAAGACACATCAGCTACTTACAAGTAACCATTAAAAAGCAAAGCCCTCAGTCTGTCGTGGCTGATTTTCTGTTACTAAATGCTGAAGGTGAAATACACACAGAATTACGCAATTGCCGTTTCAAGGGTGTTCAGTTTACTCAAAGCCGACAGCAAGACCCTGCAAGCTACGTGTTTAACCCTTGGCTCATGCCTCAGAAAAGCCAACAAGCTATCGTTCCCAAATACGACCTAACTCAACTAGCTCAACATCTCAAAAACTTTCTAATAGCGGAAGAACCCCAGCTCAACAGAAAAAAACACTATCAGGAAATAGCTCCCCTATTCGATGTATTAATCACCGCTTTTGCATGGCAGGGGATTCGTCAATTACATACAACAGAGGAGCCCTTTAGTGTTGAAGGATGGGTAGAAAACAATACAATCACTGCTCACTACGAGCCTTTATTACACCGTTTATTACAGCTATTAGCGGAAGATAATCTTGCTGATGAGCAACAAGGATATTGGACACTTTCTGCCGATAGTGATTTGCCCGAAGCCAATGATATTTGGCTATCCATCTTAGGCGACTCACCCGCTTATTTGCCCGAACTTATGCTCCTTGGCAGGTGTGGAACACATTTGGCAAAAATCCTACAGGGCAAACAAGCGTCTACAGACCTGCTAAAGCCCAGTAAAAGCAGTATTCAATCCCATTGGTATCACGCCTCAAAAAGTTATAGTGCAATTAACCAAGCACTGATTGAAGCCATTAAACAAATAGTCGCTCAGCGTCCACAAAACCGTCGTTTACGCATTCTGGAAATTGGCGCTGCCAATACCGAACTTAGCCGTCAACTGTTACCCCTATTACCCGCTGAACAATGTGATTATCTGTATACACATGCCTCAGAAGACGTAGTTTCCAAGGCAGGCTTTGAACTAGAAGAGTGGCTTTTTGCAAAGGTGCAAACGCTAGATATAGAACAAACTATTAATACAGAAACAGACACCATCGCCTTAGCTGATTTTGATCTGATTATTGCCAACCACACACTCTACCCAATCCACAACCTGGCATTGGCTTTAAACAACATCCAGCAACTACTAGCACCACAAGGTATGTTGCTATTACAGGAACGCCCACCCAGCAGCTTTACCGATTTCACCTTGGGGCTTGATGCAGATTGGTGGAAACATACGGAAACCACCGACAAACCGCTTTCGTTATTGCTCAATCAACACGAATGGAAAAGTGCGTTGGAGCAAGCTGGCTTTGAAAATATAACAGCGGTTACCGAGCCTGAGTCATTAGGTGATGATGCCTCTTTTCTCATCATGGCGACGACTACCGTTATGGCTGCATCATCAAACAAAACTACGAAAGCAGCTGAAGACACTAACCGCCAAATCTGGATGTTATTAACGGACTCCTCATCGGGTGATCAGGAACTAGATAAGCCACTCAGCAAAAAGCTTTCCGCTTTATTGGCTTCACGACAGCAACACGTACTGCTTGTTGAAGTGGCCAAGAGCTTCAAACAACTAGACAACTTGCATTATCAAATTAACATCCATGAAGCCGATGCTTTCGACCCCCTTTTTACCTCACTTAAAAGAGAAGGTCTTCTGCCTGATCACATTGTGCATTTGGCAGGTTTAGAAGCAACCAACTTAACCATAGACAATCCTCTAGCACTACAAGAATCACGCTGTATTAGCACTACTGATTTAATCCAAAGTATCGAAAAGCACACGATTGAATCGACGACTAAAACACCCCCCAAGTTATGGCTAATCACACATAATGCTGCGGTTATAGACAAGCCTACGCATCCCCATACGCTAGTCACCCATCCAGCTCAAACACCGTTGTGGGGTTTAGGCCGAGTGATTATGAATGAGCACCCTGAGCTTGATAGTAAATTAGTGGATTTACAATTAGAGAAAACCCAGCTTTCTATGCTTGGAGCAAACTTGCTCATTAACGAGCTACTGGATGAACATGCCGAAGATGACGAAATATTACTATCTAAACATTCTCGTCATGTAATGCGCATGCAACAACTATCGCTTAATAAAAATTTGCATCAACACCCCCGACAAGCCCAACAACCCTCAATAGAAGAGACAACTGATGCTGTGCCCTTAATGGGACTAAGCTTCAAAACACCTGGACCTTTAAAGAACCTTTATTGGCAAGAACTAGCTCAACAAGAGTTAGCAGATAATGAGATAGAAATTAGACCCTATGCTACAGGTCTAAACTTTCGCGATGTCATGTACGCCATGGGAATGCTCTCTGATGAAGCGGTTGAGAATGGTTTTGCTGGGCCAACGCTAGGGATGGAACTATCAGGAAAAGTGGTCAATATCGGTAGCAACATTACTGACTATCGTATAGGTGATGAGGTCATCGGCTTTGCTCCAGCTTGTTTTAGCACTCGCGTTATTACCCAAACAACCGCTATTGCCCACAAACCCAGCGAGTGGTCCTATGCAGAAGCTGCCACCATCCCCACTACCTTCTTTACTGTCTACTATGCACTGCATCATCTGGCGCAAATTCGAGCAGGCGAGAAGATACTCATTCATGGTGCGGCAGGTGGTGTGGGTATCGCGGCTATTCAATTTGCTCGCTATAAGGGCTTGGAAGTTTTCGCCACCGCAGGCAGTGATGAAAAACGCGATTTCGTACGCATGATAGGAGCAGATCATGTGCTTGATTCTCGTTCTTTAGCATTCGCAGACGACATTATGAATATCACTAACGATGAAGGCATTGATGTTGTCCTCAACTCGTTAGCGGGTGAAGCCATTAACCGCAACTTGTCGATTCTAAAGCCCTTCGGACGCTTTTTGGAACTAGGCAAACGAGACTTCTACGAAAATAGCAAAATTGGCTTACGACCTTTCCGTAATAACATTTCCTATTTCGGGATTGATGCCGACCAATTACTTATTGAACGACCTGAACTAGCCGCCGAATTGTTTAGCGAGATGATGCAGTTATTTTCAGACGGTGTGTTACGCCCACTCCCTCATCGCATCTTCCCTGCTACACAAATTGAAGATGCTTTCCGATATATGCAGCAGTCTCGACAGATCGGTAAGGTCATCATTTCATTCGAAGGTAAAGCAGAACAATTACCTGTGCCAGAGCTTATAGCTAATAAGCAAAATCAACCGCTTAGTTGTGACCCTGAAGGTTGTTATCTCATCACAGGCGGGCTGAGTGGCTTTGGTCTCGAAACCGCTCATTGGCTGGTAGATAAAGGCGCGAAAAGTATTGTATTGGCAAGCCGCTCAGGACAAGTACCTGCTGAGTCAGAAGCTAGCTTGCTAGCCTTACAACAACGTGACGTTAGCATTGAGATACGTGCTTGCGATGTCACTAGTCAACAAGCAGTCAATGAGCTATTTACTGAGTTTGATGCAACGCTACCCCCACTAAAAGGCATTATTCTTGCTGCGATGGTGTTGGATGATGGGTTGATCCGTAATATGACTCATGAGCAATTCAACACTGTATTAAGCCCGAAGATATCAGGTACTTGGAATATTCATCAGGCTAGCCTTAACGCTAACACTGAAAGCAAGACTGAACTTGATTTCTTTGTCATGTATTCCTCTGCAACAACAGCACTTGGTAACCCTGGGCAAGCTAATTATGTTGCGGGCAATATGTTCTTAGAGTCACTGACTCACTACCGTAGGGCTAATAACCTAACAGCCACTTATGCGGCATGGGGTGCTATCAGTGATGTGGGCTTTTTGGCACGTAATGAGGCCGTGAAAGAAGCCCTACAGTCTCGCTTAGGTGGCACTGCACTCACGTCAAAACAAGCACTAGCTATGCTTGAAAAGTTAATAGTGAGCGATACAACAGGCGCAGCTATTATTGACATGGACTGGAGCGTGATTCAGCGCATTATGCCCGCTGCCAGCTCACCTAAGTATCAAGAGCTACAACAAAAAGTAAAACATGCTAATGCTGATCACTCCGCTGATATCCAAAGCCTGATTGCAACCATGAGCGAAGACGAAGCACAGCAGTTAATCACCGAAATGTTACTAACCGAAATCGAACATATTTTACGTTTACCTCGTGAAAAACTAGATACCCACTCATCCGTGTTTGATTTAGGCATGGATTCATTAATGGGTATGGAGTTAGTCCTCGCGATTGAAGAGCGTTTTGGAGTTAAATTACCCGTTATGGCGCTCACTGAAGGCGCAACCATCGCACGTATTGCAGAACGTATAAGCGCCCAATTATTAACACCTGAAAGTGATGCAGATGTAAATGCTAATATGCCTTCACCTATTGAATCTCAGCATGAAGAAGCCGTCGCTATTGCAGCCGCTCGTCATGCTAAAGATATGGATAAACAAGCATTAGACAAAATCACTCAAGCGCTGCAAGATGATCAAAAGCATGAAAATGAAAACAGCCATAAAGCTAGGCATGGTACTGGGCATGGTTAAGGTCAGCAATAATGAGTAATCATAAAAACCTGTTTGGTCTAAAACAATCAGTAAAAGACAAACTCGCCCAGAAAGTATTGGAAAAACGCTTAAAGCAATTAGAAAAAAACAAGCATACTTCAGAGACTCATCAAGCTAACTCAGACTCAGAAAGCCGTAACGCATCATCCTCTCGCCTTGGCACATCACCACGTATAGCACACGCAACTAAGCATCATATTGCAGATGAGTTTACTCGCTTCGATCAATTCCCAGGTTATCAACAGATTCAAGTACTCGCCAAAGGGGGCGAACAATTAGGTATTGCTAGCCCTTTTTTCAAAACCCATGAAAGCGTAGCCCGCAACACCACGCAGATTGCGGGTAAAGACTATATCAACTATGCCAGCTATAACTATTTGGATTTATGCGGACATCCAAGAGTATCCAAAGCCGCCAGTGATGCCATCACACAATACGGAACCTCTGCCTCAGCTAGTCGCCCTGTAGCGGGAGAGCGCCCTATTCAACAAGAATTGGAACGAGCATTAGCCAATATTTATGGTGTAGATGACAGCATTGTATTTGTCAGCGGTCACGCCACTAACGTCACCACTATTGGCTACTTGTTTGGGCGTAAAGACCTGATCCTGCACGATGCACTCATCCACAATAGCGTGCTACAAGGTATTCAGCTATCAGGTGCCAAACGCATACCCTTTGAACACAATGATTGGCAAGCATTAGATACTATTCTCAGCAGAGAACGGGGTAACTTCGAGCGCGTATTAATTGTTATCGAAGGTATCTACAGCATGGATGGTGACTTCCCTGACTTGCCTCAGTTTATTGCCGTTAAACAACGTCACAACGCTTTTTTGATGGTTGATGAAGCGCACTCATTAGGTGTGCTAGGCAAAAAAGGCTTAGGTATCCGAGAGCATTTTGATATCGATGGTAAAGCCGTAGATATTTGGATGGGCACACTTAGTAAAACATTAGCCAGCTGTGGTGGCTATATCGCGGGGGAATCTGCCCTCATCGAACATCTTAAGTACTATGCACCTGGTTTTTTATACAGCGTAGGCATTCCACCTTCTGCTGCTGCCGCATCACTTGCTGCACTTAACTTGATGCTAGCCGAACCCGAACGCATTGCTATACTCAAACAACGTAGCCAACAGTTCCTCACCTTATGCCAACAAAAAGGAATTGATACTGGACATAGTGCTGGGTTTTCGGTTATCCCCGTTATCACTGGAAGCTCCGCCAGTGCAGGACGACTTGCTAATACCTGTTTTGATCAAGGCATTAACGTGCAACCTATTTTCTACCCCGCTGTACAAGAAAAAATGGCAAGACTTCGCTTTTTTATTTGTTCGTCTCATACACAAGAGCAAATTACGTATACTATTGAAGTGTTAGAAAAGGAAATATAATGAAACTTTTGTATCAGCATATTAATTAAAGATTACACACCCAAGTCTTTTTTAAAAAAAATTAGTCTAAAAAAAACAACCCATTGCCATCAATCAGTCAACACCCCAATAATACTGATAGAATAGGCTTATCAAGACTATCAACCCTCATATTATCCACCATAACTACCTTATAAATCACAAATACATACCACAATGAAACAGTAAATATTCAGAAAAACTATGCACGCTTTCATGAAATGGAAGCACGTTACCAGCAAACACCAACCGTCAGTTCAACAAAACGCTCAGCCCTCAGTATCGGCCTGCTCATCCTCACAACCCTTATCAGAAGTCGAATTTGCTGAGTATAACCGCTGACTCCTACCGAACGCACTGAACTTAACCGCCTTAAATCTAATATGAAATGGTGGCAAGACCACAATCAGACTGCCAACATTCAAAGGAGCAAAGCGAGGTTTGATGAACTAAAAAAACGTGAAGCGCTACAGCCAAACAAAGAAACAACAGAGGTCGAAGGCGCAATGGGGTCTCAAGGTTCCGGAGGTGATACAGGACAACCCGATACAGGGGTAACCTCTAGTGGCTCAGCTCAGCAAGATCCATTTATCACTGAAACGGTAACACCTGGCCAAAGGTCTCAACACGCTAAATTTGACTAATATATAAGCATACTGCAATATAATTAATTTCTAACTTAACTTACTACTTTTTATATTTGCAACAAAACATGACATAGTTCAACTTATAAGGGATTTACTAAAATAAACGATTTGCAGCATACTAAATCAGTCCTTATAAGCCACACTGATCAATAATCAGCCTGTATAACAATTATCATTTTTCAGGGAGCAAATATGAAAACAGCTCTCGTTTTAATCAAACTAAATTTAAAACATTAGTATTCAATAGCATAGTTATAAACACATATAACGGTTTAGACATTTTTTAGTACGTCATGCATATTTTTGATGAGGGTAGTAGCACAAAGAAGCTTCCACAGCTTGATTGTGTATAAAAACAGAGCTAATGACATAAACGGCATTAATAAAAAATACTTATAAGTAGATATAAATTTTTGTTTGTCATTTGTAAAACAAAATTAGCGCAAAAACGGGTTTTGTACTATAGTTCGTCCCTATTATTTATTAGTTAGTATTTTTATTATTCAGCCCTAGGAATGCACTCACACACAACCTATTGTTTTTATTAAAATAATTCGAAGCATTCTTGTTTTTACAATCATTGCAACTATGAATCAGTAATTTTAAACCCTTTATCTATCTCTCAAGGAGTAAGACCTATGTTAACAACCAATCCTTTCAGTGCGCTCACGGAATACATTCCCGCCAGTGCCATGCAAATCTTTCTCGTCCTGATGGTTCTTTTCGTCATCGGCGGTACTATTTTGGATATGCTTCATAAAAAGAGCGCAAAGTACTTTTTTGAAAATACAGAAAAACAAAAAAAGCGTGCTTCAAAGGAAGTCGGTGCTGGTGAGAGAAAAGCTCTACTGGTTAAGACAATCACAAGTGAAGTGTTAACGTCTTCTGAGTTTTCTAATCAAAAAAGACGCATGTCTCACCTCCTTACTATGTACGGATTCATCCTATTTGCTGTGATGACATTCATTATGGTATTTGGTTATGCAAGTTCTACAGATACTCCTGCTATATTCCCTCTATTATGGCACCTTGGTGCTCTAATGCTTGCTGTTGGCGGCTACTGGTTCTGGTTTGCTATTCGTGTTGACGTTGCTGCAGAAGGTAAGAAATGGTACGACATTGCACCTAAAGCAGACATGTTTATTCTGTCATTGCTTGGAGTTTCAACTTTCGGTTTACTTTGGTCAATCACAGGCGGAGCATGGTTGTTCTTCTCTCTATTCCTTCTATCAATGGTTGCACTATTCGGTGGCGTATACTGGTCTAAGTTTGCTCACATGTTCTTCAAGCCTGCTGCTGCTTACCAAAAGAAAATTGCTTGGGCAGATGGTAGCCGTGAAGGTCTTCCTGATGTTCCAGACTTGAGCAGTGCTGAAGTTCACGAAAAATTCCCAGATATCCCAACATATATGGGTAAGAACCCACCTAATATGGGTGCAGGTATCAGACGCGAATCTGCGAATCATTTTTAATAGCTATTTAAACGAAATTTTTAAGAGGATTTATTATGCCTACATATGTACATATGACCCGCTGTGACGGTTGTGGCGAATGCGTTGATATCTGTCCATCCGACATCATGCATATCGACAAAACTATTCGTCGTGCATACAATTTAGAACCCAATATGTGTTGGGAGTGTTATTCCTGTGTTAAAGCTTGTCCACACAACGCTATTGACGTTCGTGGTTATGCAGACTTCACACCATTAGGAAGTTCAGTTCGTGTACGTCGCGATGAAGAGAAAGGTGTTATTGCTTGGAGAATCATTTTCCGTAACGGCAAGAAAGACTGGGATCTAGTTGCACCTATTACTACTAAGCCATGGGGTACTGCAATTCCAGACCTTAAGACAGCTTCTGAACCTCCTGCTGACATGCGCGATAGTCATTATTTATATAATGAACCAAAGTATATCCGTCTTGACGAGGGTGGCTTACATACACTAGAAAGCAATAAGCTGAAAATGAGAGAAGGAGTATATTACTAATGGCCTACGATACAATTATTGAAGACAACATCGACGTACTCGTTGTCGGTGCTGGCTTAGGCGGCACAGGTGCTGCATGGGAAGCTCGCTATTGGGGCAAGAACAAGAAAATCGTTGTTGCAGAAAAAGCAAACATCGACCGTTCTGGCGCGGTAGCACAGGGGCTTTACGCGATTAACTGTTACATGGGTACTCGCTTTGGTGAGAACAACCCTGAAGATCACGTACGTTATGCACGTATGGACTTAATGGGTATGGTTCGCGAAGATTTACTATTTGATATGGCTCGCCACGTTGATTCGGCTGTTCACCAGTTCGAAGAATGGGGAATGCCTATCATGAAAGATCAAGAGAAAGGCAGTTACCTTCGTGAAGGTCGTTGGCAGATCATGATTCATGGTGAATCTTATAAGCCATTAGTTGCTGAAGCTGCTAAGAAATCAGCTGACAAGGTATTTAACCGTATCTGTGTTACTCACATACTTATGGATGAAAGCACTGAGAACCGTGCAGCCGGTGCAGTTGGATTTAACGTACGTACAGGTAACTACCACGTATTTAAATCAAAAACAACTATCGTAGGCGCTGGTGGAGCATCTAACATTTATAAGCCACGTTCAGTGGGTGAAGGTGCAGGTCGTGTATGGTATGCACCTTGGTCTTCAGGTTCAGCTTACGGCTTAATGATTGAAGCAGGTGCTAAGATGACTCAGATGGAGAACAAAATCGTTCTTTGTCGTTTTAAAGATGGATATGGTCCTGTTGGAGCTTACTTCCTACATCTTAAGACTTACACGCAAAATGCTGCTGGTGAAGAGTATGAATCAAAGTGGTTCCCTTCTCTGTCTGAAGATATCGTAGGCAAAGAATACCTAGATACGGAAGGGCAGCATTTATCTCATAAGCCAATCCCAACATGTTTACGTAACCACGCATTCATTAATGAAGTTAATGCAGGTCGTGGTCCCATCTACATGATTACAACTGAAGCTTTCCAAGATCCACATCTTGAAGAAATCGGATGGCATAACTTCTTGGGTATGACGGTAGGTCAGGCCGTACTTTGGGCGGCAACAGACGTTGATCCAAAATATGAAAACCCTGAGCTAACAACATCTGAGCCTTATGTAATGGGTTCTCACGCTACAGGTTGTGGCGCATGGTGTTCAGGCCCTGAAGATCTTTCTCCAGAAGAGTACTACTGGGGTTATAACCGTATGACTACTGTACAAGGTCTATTCGGTTGTGGTGATGCTGTAGGTGGTACACCTCACGCATTCTCATCAGGATCATTCACGGAAGGCCGTTTAGCTGCAAAAGCTGCGATTCAATATATTGATGATGGCAAAGCTAATGGTATTACTGTATCTGATGCACAGATTGATAAGCGTCGTGAGCAAATTTATCGTCCTCTAGAAACTTATCGCGTTTACCGTAACCACATCACTGCTGGTTCAGTTAACCCATTCTATATCAACCCTAGACAAGGTCTTGACCGTCTACAAAAGATGATGGATGAGTATTGTGGTGGTGTAACCGTAAGTTATATGACTAACGCAAACCTTCTGAATATTGGTCTTAAGAAGATTGGACTACTAGCAGAAGATTGGGAAAACGGTATTGCTGCTGAAGATATTCATGAGCTACTACGTGCTTGGGAACTTAAGCATCGTATATTAACTTCTGAGTCTGTAATGCAACACACCCTCTTCCGTGATGAGACTCGTTGGCCTGGTTACTACTACCGTGGTGACAAGATGAAATTGGATGATGAAAACTGGCATGTATTGACAGTATCTCATCGTAATCCAGAGTCAGGTGAGTACACGATGGAAAAAGCACCTCTTTATCATTTAATTGATGAAGAAGGTAGCTCGGACGACTCTTAATAGAGCCATCCAAATAGCATTGCGATAGCGCTCTGATTTTAGGGCGCTATTACCATGCAATAAAAGACCAATAATTTTTTATTGGTCTTTTTTATTAGCCTAATCTACTTTCAGTATTGAGTAGGCTAATAAAAAAGACTATACCCCAACCCCATTAGTAATGTTTAGCAGGATATCGGATGAGTATTTTAGAAAAAACGGACGAAGAACTTTTTGAAATAGCCAAGCCATGGTGGAGTGACTTAATCAAATACTCCAATAATAAGAACTATCTCATGTTTATCAAAAACTTTGCGAAACCTTTACGAGAAGGCGCAAATGAAATGGAAATGGGTAAACAGTTTGCTCGAAGCGAGTTGGCTCAAAACTTATCTCCTGAATTCGATATAATTGGCACTATTCGCCGTGGAGAACACGTCACTGTCTTAATTAAACAAGGTCATAAAAAGAAGGACGGTGAATGGCTAGGTCGATTAGTACTAGGCTTAGAAGATGGCGAGATAAAAATCTTCAGCGTGTCTATTTTCTAGGGACCAGGAATATACTATGAACGACACGACTAACGATATAATTGAAGACGGCAAACTAGTTGAACTTAAGTACCTCATAGTTGATAAGGGCACTGATGCTGTACTACGGCATGTTGAATACCCTATCAGCTACTTACATGGTTCGACTGATATATTATCTCCTGAGGTTAGCGCTCAATTACAAGGCTGTACCGCAGGTGATTGTATCGAAGTCCCTATCGATTGTAACAAGCTATATGGCGCTAGAGACGAATCTCTGGTTTTTACTGATCGTATTGAAAACGTTCCAGAAGAGTACCGAGAAGTCGGTACTACCATTACGATGGAAAGTGAATCAGGCACCTCTAGAAATTTCATTGTCACAAGAGTCGGTAAAGAAACATTAACCGTAGACGGTAATAACCCACTATGTGGTAGAGATGTCATTTTTAAATTAGAAATTTTATCCGTACGCGATGCTACAGATGAAGAAATAGAGGCTGGTGGCGCAATTGGTGCAGACCCAGATATCAATGAACTTCTCAAATAACTATATTTTTTTCCGTGACAATCAATCTCTTGAACAAGCTATTCATCATTATAAAGAAGTAGCCCCTGAGAACACTGATACGCCTGAAGAAGATAAAACGGCTAGTAGCACAACTACCCCCTATCACTATAGCCATACACAAAATACAGGACACTCTCAATTAGGCTTAAATACACTAGAAAGTATGAAACAAGCTTTTGATAGTGTTTTAACTGAGTCCAGTGAAGAACTCATCACACTAGAGAGCCTTGCAAGTGTACTTGCAGCAATAGGACAACATAAAAGTGACGCTGAGCTATTAAACCAATCAGTTGATACGTTTAATAAAGCACTAGAACTGCACGACTCAAAAGAGACTCCTGAAGAATGGGCAACCACTCAGAAGAATCTGGCTAATGTTCTACTAGTTCTCGCTCAACTTGAAAGCAAATCAAAATGGTTTAAGGCATCGGAAGAAGCAAACTTGAGCGCCCTCACCGTTTTCACACGTGAGACCAGCCCGAACGAGTGGGCATCCATCATGCATACCCTTGGCATTACTTTTCACCTTCATGGCAAACTGCTTAATGGAAACCGTGTTTTTCAAAAGTCTGTGGTCGCTTACAAAAACGCAATTTCAAAGCTTGAGATAGAAGATAATCCTGTTGATCGCTCAATGACCAACAATAATCGCGGAGCTGTGCTACAACACATGGCAGAACGAGAAGAAAATGCAGAGCGCATGGAAGAAGCTATCAGAGCTTATGAACAGTCACTTCTTATCTGGGATGAGCAATTACTCCCAAGGCACATAGCAACAATGATTATGGCAAACCGTAGCACTGCTCGCACCACATTGGCAGAATTAAGCAACGACAAAGCCATTGCTCAAGAAGCTGCTGATGAGCTTGTAGTAATCACCGAAATATTCAGTGATGCTTGTCATGACGACTGCCTTGAACATTGCCGCGAGCAATTAATAAAAGCAGAACATCTAGCTGAAACACTTGCTAGTGCTTAAACAAGCTCTCTCAGAGATTCCTTAAACAAAGTTAAGTTAGAGACTACAGACTTTCACTTATATAATTTCCGTAGAGGCGCTGCATGCAACGCCTCTACCACAGTAGATAATAAATTTAGAATATCTATAGTAACAGAGCAGCTAATAACATAACCGCCCTGCTTCTTGTTGCAATCAAATTCGCTCAGCAAGCTCGTATTCAATATTAATGAATGCACCAATATCCGACATAAAACGAATAGCTCTAGAGCCGTAACCTACCTCTGGACCCACTTCCCCTTTATCTACCGATAAAACTAAAACTATCCCCATTCTGGGAGAAAGATTATAAGCTTCAATAGCCTTCAATATATTGTCTTTAACAGGCTCTAACTTCTTAAGAAGGCCGCGAGTCAACTCATAAGTATCCACCTCCCCTACCTCCATCTCTGTCGACAGCTCCCACGAACTGATAACTGGTTTATCCAAACTACTATTTGCGCCCGCTGCATTAACAGCAGTGGGTTCTATACCTAGCATACGGGTAACGTCCTCAGGGTTTAAATGATAGCCTGAGAGAGCGAAGTAGGCTCTTCCTTTATTAGATGTCAAAATATGTCCTTACTGTTTTTATTGAGGGTTTATTTAAGAAATTTCTTATGACTTATCGAGACTAGGCTGCTTTGCATATTTTTGCTTAGCCGGTATAACCCCACGCACACCGCCTCTAGGATCATCCATATCGCCAGCATAACGAGGAATCATATGAATATGAATATGAGGTATAGATTGCCCTGCACTCTTACCGACATTAACCCCAATATTATAACCATCAGGCTGATAGTCCTTATCGATGATCACTTTCATGGCATCGACCATATCCCAAATCGCCTTCTTTTCTTCGGCAGTTGCATCAAAATACTCAGCAACATGCCGCTTAGAAACAATAAGGCAGTGCCCAGGGCTTACGGGGAACGTATCATAAAGTGCATAAGTAAGGTCATTTTCAATAACCATATCGGTTATTTTCCTACAAAGACGACAATCCATATTTTTAGAAACTTCAGTATGTTGGTTAGACGATTGCAAATGAAACTACCTTTAAAATAAGTGAAACTACAATGCACGATTTCACGCAACCTAAGCCCATAGCAACACAAGGGTATTGCCAGAAACTCATCAACGAAAACTCGTGTGAAAAAATTAGCTGAAGCTTATCTTATCTTATGCCTTGGTACAATTTACTTGAAAGATATGAGGCCACTGAGACCTCCAGGGCTGGCTGTTCAATGCTAAATGAAATAAGCTCCCTCTCCCCTTTGGGGGGAGGGCTGGGGAGGGGGGAGATGTTCTAAGGTCGTCTTTTTTATCAGACTATCTACCCCCTCCCTAACCCTCCCCCTGCTAGGTGGAGGGAACTTTGTCTATTCCATGAACTGATTTCTAGCATTGAACAGCCCTGCTAAGACCTCTACCTTCACAATTAAAGTTATAATAGATATTCATCTCTCGTGGTATCTTACTCACCCGCCAAAAATACGATGACAAACAAGGAATCAAAAAACAGCCCGATGGAATTTAAATGTTTCAATGAGTGGGATCAGCTCCCTCAAAATAGTGACGCACTCTTTACTCAAGCTGAAAAAAGCAGTCTGTTTTTTTCACAACAATGGTTTAAAAACCTTGCCACTACTTCCCTCATCTATGATGAAAAAATGCAACTAGCTTGTGTCATTGAAAAAGCAAACATCACAGACTCTCATGGAGAAAATAAGACAGAAGAAGACACCGTGCTAGCGATCCTGCCACTCATAAGTCGAGATAATAAAGACTGGTCATCCCTGCACCATACTTACACCTCACTTTATACGCTGTTAATGGAAGACACTGACAGCAATCGACAAAAAATTTTTCAATGTTTAGCTAAAGGACTAAGCCTACTACCCTTTAACTCCTTAACATTAAGACCCATCGCAGAAGACGACCACCGTATAAACAGCCTGCAACATGCATTAGAAACATCTGGACTAACCTGTAATCGCTACTTCCGCTTTTTCAACTGGTTCTACCCATTGCAAGGACAAACATTTGCCGACTATATGGCAGCTCGCTCATCCAGAGTTAGAAACACCATAGCCCGCAAGCTGCGCAAGCTTGAACGCGAGCACGGTTACGAAATTCGACTTCACACAGGTAGCGACGTACAACAAGCGATAGCAGATTATCACACCGTCTACAAAGCCAGCTGGAAACCCAATGAACCGCATAAACATGTCATCGAAGGACTCACAGACACCGTCTCAAAACGGGCATGGACGAGGCTAGCCATTCTCTATATAAAAGGACAACCTGTTGCCGCACAGCTGTGGTTTGTAGTACATAAAAAAGCAAACATCCTTAAATTAGCCTATGACGAAACATGGAAGCAATACTCACCAGGCTCTATTCTCACGCAATACCTGATGGAATACGTAATAGATACCGACAAGGTAGAAGAAATAGATTACCTCACAGGCAATGATCACTATAAACAAGAATGGATGTCAGCACGTAGAAGACGCTACAAACTGGTTTTCATGCACAAAAACGAACCTGAGAAAAGAGGGATTAAGCGGTTGATACCTTCCTTCATGAAGTCTTAATTTTCCCAAACTAGTATTTCCTGATTATCTCTTGTCTAAGTCTTGTCTAAACAACATATACCGACGAAGTATCGAAAGAACTAATCAGGCACAAACTTCCCATAAGACGCTCTATCCATATCAATCACTTCAACAGTAACGACAGAAGCCTGAATACCGAGTGGCTTTAAACTTGATAGAATCACATCAGCAAACCGCTTTTTATTGTCTGCATCCCGTCCCGACTTAATGCGAGCCTGAATATGAATATAAGGGTTCTGTTTACCTGCATGGGTATGATCATGAAATGAATAAGCACGAGTTTTTATCTGGTTAGCCTTGAATAAACCACTTTCTGCAACAGAAAGATGAATAGCTTGCAAAATACTGCTTATTTCAATGCTGTCACACAGTCTCTCTTCGTATTCAACTATAATATGAGGCATTAATAAATCCTTTTATCTTCTTCAGTAGGAGGGAATAAGATGAATGAAACGGAAAGCAAAAAGCTTAAGGTGTAGGGCGTGAAGGAGTATATTGATAAGCTCTCACCACATTATCATTCATCATCGGAATCAATAACATCGTAGTATCTTTATCAGTAATCACCCCCAAATCCGCACTGCCCATATTCACATCCAACAACGTTTCATACTCCCCTGTTGATTGGATATGTAAAACAGAACCCGCCATCCAGTCGGTAGCAAAATAACCGCCTTTTCCATCAGACTCAATACCATCTAGGTTGCCAACAGGCTTTCCATCACCAAGACTAGTAATCTTTTTAGTTTCTAGATCAATCGTCTTCATATGCCCTGCTGTATCCGTAGCAAAACCTTCAGTTATTACACCCCAAGAACCTACCAACAATTGGTTATTTTCAATAAACAAACCATTAGGCGTTTCTAGTGCTTTATCCGCAAGCCAAAGCGTAAACTTATCATCCTTCAAACGATAAATAGTGTTGTCTAAAAAGTCGGATACATAGACATCACCATTCTTATCAGCCACCACATCATTTAAAAACTTTGCTTTTTCTATAGGATACTTTTTAATGATTTTCTGAGTAGTTACATCAATAGAAACCAGTGTATCAATATCAGCCACATACAACACAGCATCAATTAACGCCAAACCTTTGGGAGCGTTCAAACCCGTCACCCAGTCCTGATTAACCTTTTTACCATCAGCCGAGAGCAAAGCAATAGAACCTTTAGCATCTTTATCCGTAGGTTTACCATCCACGTTCGAAACATAAATAACCTTTCGTTCCTTGTCATACAACATAGACTCTGGCGCTTTAAAGCCTTTTTGTTCCCAAGCTAATTTAAGCGATGCCGCTGTTGCAACAGTGCTAGTAAGACTAGTTAACAATAGAGCTAGTATGAATACTTTCTTCATGATATTCCTTTTAGGTATTTGAGACCTTTGCATGAAAGGATGGCGAGAGAAAAATGAGCGTAATTTCCTCTATTTTTGCTAAAAAAGAGGGTAATAGCCGAGCTATTGGCCGAATTGTAGCAGAAATAGAGGGAATTCAAGCCGTTTTTTAGTGAGCTTGCCGTTTTATCAAAAACGGTCAACTCAATTATTAAGCTTGCTAAATCCGTCATATCTTTCGTGCAAAGGTCTCTATTTATATAGATAAGGAAGAATAGCATTAACTTAGCCTACATCAACAGACCATCCTAGTTTGGTTAGAAAATGATGACCCGTCAATCATCAAGCTGACAGTAAGAAGATTCTAAATCAATAGTGGTTAATGGCGCACCCCTCATTGCCCCACGCCATACTGGGTCAAGTGGCTCACCTTCAAAACAGGAGGTCATAATCAATAAGGCAGCTGAATTACCAACGGCAGAAATCAGTTTAGCTATTAAACCTAATGTTTGAGTATCCGCATTATGTAGATCCTCCACTAGCAATAAAATAGGTATAATTTCAGAAGCAGTTTTTACCAGTGCAGCAATATCATCAAATGGTTGTATATCTTTAGAGTCAACACAGTCAGGATTGATTTTATTATCTAAACAACACGATAATTTATAGGTAAAACCAAGTACGGATTTACTCTTTGCAGCAGAACAACCAACGGTAACCTGTCCATAGCAAATAAAAAAACCTTGAGACTCAGCTAAGTCAACAATATCTCTAGCTAGTTGTGACTTTCCACTATCCATCTCACCTCTTATTAGAAAACTCTGCCCACCCATCTGATCAAGAATCCCCTCTATTGCAGCCTCAGCTTGGTAAATCATCCGTTGACTACTATTAAAAAAGACTTTTGCATTAGATCGTTGCAATGCCTTGAGATTATCTTTTTGCTTATATGACAGCTCATTATCAGGACTATCTAATAGGAGACTATGTTCTGCATTTTCTCCTTCAAGCTGATCTTTTACGGATAGTACCTGCTCATATAATGTAATTGTCTGTGGATCAGGCTGGACGCCTAATTCTATTTTTAACACACGCTGACAGCGCCGATACCAACGCAGTGCAATTGCATAATCACCCATTTCATAGTGCGCACGCATCAAAGACCGATAAGCAGACTCCTGTAATGGGCCAATACTAATCAGCTGCATGGCTAAGGGTATAATTCTGTCAAACTCACACTCTTCGATTAACTGCAACATACGTTGATTCATCATTGCTGCCGCACGCTCGCTATAGTCACAACGATAACCTGACAACCATTCATCAAACATATCAGTATGAGGATTACAGCCTTCTAGAAACTCACCCTTATAAACTTCATTGGCAATATCCAGTGATTTTTCATCACCATCAATCAATGCCTGATCAAAAACCAATGCATCAATAGTAATCATCTGGCTATTTAAGCAGATCCAGTCCTTCGTTGTGCACAGCGGCCCCTCGGTATTAGGCATTATTTTGCGTAAATCTGCCAAAGCCTGTCGTAGGCTATGCCTTGCCTGTTTTTCATTACTGTCAGGCCAGAATAAACCTGCCAGCTTCTCCCGTGTATGTTCATAATCAGGGTTGACCGCAAGCCATGCCAGCAATGCTTTAGATTTACGTGCACTCAGAGCAATACGATGATTATTTGAATCTTCTAACTGAAACCCACCAAATAAGGTGAGCTTGAATGTCTGAGTTTTATTCTTCATTATTGACTTGCTTGAGCCATCATCATGATTTTATGTACTTTATTAGCTTTGACGCTTGATTGACGTTAGCAACATATACTAGACACACGTCAGGAAAGCACCCACTTTCCAACCGGTTAATTATAACAGATGAGGTTATTATCATGAAAAAGATGCGCGGGTTTGTTGACCCAATCACACTAGGATTCATCATTATTGCTCTTGGCTCAAGTTTAGCTGCATCAAGTGGCCATAAAGTAGAAAAGAAAGTTGTACAGCAAAATACGCAGGAGCCAATTGTACAAGTGCAGGCAGAAAGTGAAGAGCTTGATTTTTTTAATTAATTGAGTTTTAGTCTATGGGCATTTAAGAATGATTTAGATGCCCGTTGTACAGTACTAAAACAGCACCCTCCCGTACTTCCATAGGTGCGGGTGGCTTTGTTGTTAATGCGATTATGGTGATTGTTTTCAATTGAGACCTTTGCATGAAAGGATGGCGAGAGAAAAAATGAGCATAATTTTTTCTATTTTTGCTAAAAAAAGAGGGTAATAGCCGAGCTATTGGCCGAATTTTTAGCCCAAATAGAGGAAATTCAAGCCATTTTTTAGTGAGCTTGCCGTTTTATCAAAACGGTCAACTCAATTATTAAGCTTGCTATATCCGTCATATCTTTCGTGCAAAAG
>JALXAX010000195.1:29106-34406 GCA_026991755.1 Thiotrichaceae bacterium
AATTATAAATAAAATAAACGTAACTACTCAGCGTAATACGTACATCGTTTATCCGATACGTATCTGATTTACAGTCCGTAATTCTAACAGCCAGCTTTTAGCTGGTGGTTGTTAAGTCTAAGATTTTATAATGAAAGATACATGTACTTATTTTGGCGCTATAATCATTTTTAAATTCTAAGTATCTATCATAAAAAATATCAGGAACCCATTCAGGCTTTGCTTTCATATACTCACCTTCGCGTATAAGTACACCTTCAATAAATCCATCAAGACAGGCTGTTGAAGGTAATCAGCTTTTCCCACCGTCGCGGTAGTCTTAAGGAAGCTCTGATTAACTCTGATCAGAATTTCTGAGAGATAGAATTTATCAGGTTCTTGATAGAAAAGTTAGCAATAGCCGTATCTATTGGTCACTTTTATAGCGAAAAACTGGCGGATTCTAGCCTCAGAAAAACGAATCATGAGTTGATCAGAGATTCCTTAATGAAACTCTTCTAATTTAGTGACTCAAGATGGTTACCCCTCTGATTAATGATCGTGCAAATTCTTATGCAAAGGGGTTAATGTACCCAATTGACGTGTCATTTTCTCTAATAAAGGATCTAGATCGGGATTGTCATACAACTCATTTCGATACCGCCATAAATCCTTGGGCAGCTCATCTATTAAACGAATCAATATTTTATATTCAGTAAACCCTTGCAGTGTAGGTGTAAAGCAACAAGATAGATCAGCAGGTATATTAGGTGCAATATGTTCAAATTCAGCATTAATTTTTTTCAAGACATCCTGAGTGTCGTTAATTGAATGCTATTGATTCGACTTTCTTTTCTATCACCTCAGCCTCGTAAATCTTGCCTATAGCGTTCAGCATGAATATAAACTTGCTACCGTCGGCTGGATCAATCTTGTTAGACTAGGTGCTTGATTCTAGGTGTTTCATAAACAAAATTTATAAGGAAATGAGCGCCGTATGATAAGTTTGTTCGATTTTCACAGAAAACTGAGATCGTATCGTTCAATCAAGCCCAATTATTCCGCATAGCTCGCTAGGCGAATATACAGGATATTCTGCTTGCTTAAAGTCACTAATGTTTCTCGTTACTATCGAATCAACAGGTATTGATTGACCTGAAAAATGCTGAACAGCATCTTCAAAGTCACTAAACTTCGATTCTACAGAATGTAACAGAATATCTTTGTTTATTTCCGCTATCTGAAAAATTCTAAGTAACTTTTGAATTGCGCTTCTCGCTTTGTCTTTATTAAATTTCCTTGATACCAAGTAGTCAATTGTAGTGATTGTAGTAGCACATAAATACCCTTCTATTTCTTGTGTCTCTGCTAAGCTTACAAGATTAGAAGAAAGCTCGAAAAATTGTTCCCTTTCCAGTAAAACATCTAAAATTATGTTTGTATCGAATAAAACTTTCAAAGATATTTTTCCTCAAGATGTTTTTTGTAATCTTCTTCATCAAGGTTGCTATCTTTTAAAATACCTACTAATGATTGGGTGATCGGGGCAAGTTTTGTTTTTTTTGATTTTGTTGTAAAGATTGTAAAATAATCAGCTACTATTTGAGAAAGAGACTTTCCTTGTTCCTTCGCATGTTCTTTAGCTTGATCAATAAGTTCGCTTTCTAAGCGCAATGTTAGTTTAGTTTGCATATAAGACCTCTTGACGTATATTCAATACTTTCATGCTACGCCAACAAAGGTTTATTTTCAAGCCACTATTTGATAACTTGGGTTAGAGTAAAGGACAACGCCACCGATACATGGCAACGCAGCCCCTCCTCATCAAACCGGACACGCGGTTTTCCCGCATACGGCTTTCCGATGTTCTTCTTCCTTAAACTTGCGCGCGTTTCCAGGCTAAGGTGATAGGTACTTTATACAAGTTAAGATAGCTGTATAAATAACTCCAAGGAAATCATGTATAAGCCGCCCCGTGGTTCTTTAACTTATGCCGATACCCTAGATGTAATCTCAATCGCTCTTCCAGATAATACTTGATCTTTTTCATCTTCTGATGTCCATGACCGTAATGGAAGTATTGGCTCCAACCGCGTACGGTTTGATTCAGTTTGTTGACGAGGTAGTCTATGGGGACGGGACTCATGGTTCGTTGGGTAAACTGCTTGATTTTCTCTTTGATCCGTTGCAGGGATTTTGCCGAAGGTTCTACTTTGGGAAAGTGTTTTCCCGTGTGGATACTTCTACTCATTCCTACGTCAAATCCGAGAAATCCAAAGGTTTCCTTTCGGGAGTCCTTTATCTGTGTTTTCTCCTTGTTGAGCGTTAATTCCAGCTTCTCAAGGATGCGTTCTACAGTTGTATAAGTTGGGGTGGGATCTCCTTTACACATTATGACCATGTCGTCCGCGTAGCGGACTAATCGAGCCTTTTGTGTTTTTGCAAGGTCGTGTCTTTCCCAGATCCGATCAAGGATGTTCAGGTAGATATTCGCTAGCAAGGGGGAGATGACTCCACCTTGGGGGGTGCCTTTTCGAGCCTTCTTGCCTCCTCCTATTGTGGTTGTAGTTCCGTTATCTTCTACTTTGATAATCTTTGCCTTTAGCCACTGCTTGAGCAGGCTCAGGATGTGTCGATCTGCGATACGTTCTGCTACCGCTCTGAGTAACTTATGGTGTGGGATGGTATCAAAGTATTTGGATAGGTCAGCATCAATTACTTGCGTGTAGCCTTGTAGCTTTGGGTATGTCTACCCGTTTTACGGGCTTTGCTCGATAGGTTGTTGCTTTTAGGGTTTCCTGTATCTCCTTTATATAAGCCTCCCTTCCCTTTTCTGCTTCTATTGCTTCAAAGGTTTCATCATCTAATCCGGCGCTTCCTTTGTTGGCTCGTACTAGGTCGTAAGCGCGGTGTAATACATCGCTTCAACTTGGTAAAACGTGAGTTTACAGTGGCTGAACCTGACCAGGTTTATGTCGCCGATATCACCTATATCTGGACACAGGAAGAGTAAGCGTTCACGCATAGTATCAATGACTTACGAATCAATAATTTACAAATACGCTCGTAAGTTATTGATAAAACTTTTTTTGAGAGCTGAGTTGAATCAGATAGTTATATAACCTGTTGATTCTTCGCGTGAACGCTTACACAGGAAGGTTGGCTATATCTGGCCGTTGTTATTGACCTGTATTCCAGAAAAGTCGTGGGCTGGAGCATGAGTTCACGCATGAAAGACCAGTTGGTTTGTGATGCACTGGAAATGGCTATCTGGCAACGTAGACCCCAGGCAGGATTGATTCATCATTCTGATAGAGGCTCACAATATGCCAGCAAAGCGTTTAGAAAGCTTCTTGATAGCCATGACTTTAAAGGTAGCATGAGCCGCAAAGGTAACTGCTGGAATAATGCCGTTGCTGAAAGCTTTTTTGGCAGCCTGAAGCAGGAGCGGGTGCAATGGAAAAGCTACCAGCCTCGCTTTGAAGCACAACAGGATATATTGAATTACATTTCTATGTTCTATAACAGTTATCGCTTACATTCATTCTTGGACTATTGCTGTCCCAATGATTTTGAAGAACAATTTATAGAAATGAAAAAAATAGCTTAACTGGGTTGTCTCAAATAGCTTGACCACGTCACAGCATACTGGGTGTTGAATTTGATGCAATCTATTGCAGTAGTTTTCTGCAAACATGTGGAGGTTTGGTTGCTAATTTTGGACGAACAAAGGTGTGATGGGAGTATCCCTTTTCTTGGTGAATAGCATAGATACGCAGTGGGTTGATTGCATTATCTGGGTGCAAAAGCTTGGTTGGATGAAAGATAGCTATTGAGTAGTGTCCGAAATAACTAATAGATGAAGACCACCACCATCTGTAAATTTATAAGCTTTGTCTTTAGGCTTTGCGGCCTTTATTAGTACGGCTGTTAGGTTCATGGAGGTATCTCGTTTAGCACATTGTGCAGATACCCGCACTTTTGTGGGTATGTCAATGAATCTCAACGAACCGCATGGAATCAACAGGCATAAAAAAACCAGCAAAAACGCTGATTAAAGTACGTATTAGAACTTCCTAATACTATGTGAGACAGGGATTCGAATTATGAGCACATATTATTGATATTATTTGATATTTTCCAGTTAGAACAGTACCTAATCCCTCACACATACCCGCACCTTTTTTCGGTTTTTTAAATCAAAATGTTAGAGCAATAAATAGACAGAATTTAGTGGAAAATAAATTTCTATTCTGAAAAATTAGCTGGTCAATATTTCATAGCTAAAATAATTGATTAAAACCAACCACTCCAAGTTGAATCCTAAACTCACCATCAAACCATAGGAATAACTCTCCTTATTTTGTATGATTAACCAACAGGTTTAGGAATGCATATTCTTCTGCTAATCTAAAAATATGTATTTACATCCAATACAGGGTAAAATACACATTATGACTACTTCACAACAAGTACTAGGAGAACGCTATCATGGAAATAACATTAAATGTCTCCGATGAGTTAGCCGCTCAAATCAACCCAATACAAAAGAGTCTGGCACAAATCATAACGCTTGGGTTACGTGAACTCAATGTCAAGAAACTACAAGAGTTTAATGGATTGTCGGATGTACTGGAATTCTTGGCAGACCTACCTAACCCAGAGAAAATACTAGCTCTAAAGCCCTCCACCCAGCTACAAAATGAAATCACACAGTTATTGGAAAAAAATAAAACAGAAGGATTAACTGCTGAAGAAGAACTCGACTGGCAACAATATCAGTATGTAGAGCACTTAGTACGTAAGGCAAAAATCAATGCACAGGCACGGATTAATCAGCGTTGAGCCATACCTATATTCCTACCCAATTACGCAAACTTATTGCCAATTGTGCTAATGACTGTTGTGAATATTGTTTACAACCCGAAAGCATGAGTTTTATCTCCCATCAAACCGATCATATTATTTCTGAGAAACATGGTGGAGATACTACGGCAGAGAATCTAGCCTTTGCTTGTAGCTTGTGTAACAAATACAAGGGTAGTGATATTGCTACTCTTGATAAAGAGACTGATAAAATCACAGCTCTTTTCAACCCTCGTGAAGACGAATGGAATAAGCATTTCCAACTTTCCGAAGATGGTGCTTTATCTTCTCCTACTGCGATTGGACGTGGAACAATCAAACTTTTAAGGTTAAACCAACCTGAAAGAATTGAACCTGAATCCGTGACTTCAATATTATAAAAGACCAAATGAAAAATTAAATAAGACTTTCCACCCAGATAGATAATGATAAGAATAAAACCATCTATTAAAAGG
>JALXAX010000196.1 GCA_026991755.1 Thiotrichaceae bacterium
AATGGTGAAGAATGGAGGAGATAGCTTTTGCTTTCATAGTAAATCAAAAGCTTACATCTAATACTTAATTTAGATTATAATATCAAGCTATTTTAAGTGCGATTGCCCTATTCAGATACGACTATCCCCTTTTATTCCTTTCGTAGCCCTGTTATAGTTACCAGTTCTTTTACACGTATTAAAAAAGTACGTGGGGCATAATAAGCAACTTGACAGATAACATGTACTCTTACTTATCGATGATAACGTTGCAAAAAAAATATTGGTGGTCGTTATGGCGAAATTTAGAAATTCATTATTCATCTTTGCAATGTTAGTTACTAACTATGTGCAAGCTGATTTATTCTGGGAAAATGAAACTGAGGAGGATTCTTCAATATCAACCCCTGAACCAAAGATGATAATACCTGGAAATGGGCGAACCATTGCTAATCACGTCAAAACTTCTAACACAACAGAAACAAACAAACCTCTACAACCGACCATATCAAAGCCAGCACCTAAAAAAATGTTATTGCCTTATGATAACTCTATTCGGTTAAGAGCACCTGCAAACAACCCTACCATCGATAAAAACTTACGAGTTTCTTTACAAAGCAATTACATGAAAGAAGCCGATAGATGGTATGCGGCTGGCGGGGATGTTAACTCACAAGATAACCAAGGTAGAACCCTACTAAACCAAGCTATTCAAAGACGCCACACTAAAGGCATAGAATTTTTACTGTTACGACACGCAGATGTGAAAAAACACAACCAAAATGGCCAAAGCGGATTACAAATAGCTGTTTTTACGGGACAAGCCAGAATAGTTACGATGTTACTTGAACGTGGAGCGGTTGTATCTCCAATGCAAAATGGAGACACCATGATTCATTATGCTCTTATAAAGGGAATGTCTTCTATAGCTATGGACTTACTTGAAAAGGGCGTAAATGTGAACAAGACATACAGTGGAGGGAAGTCATTACTACACATTGCTGCTGCTAAAAGTATGATAAACCCAGCTCAAGCATTATTGAATAGTGGAGCGAATGTAAACGCCACAGATAATGAAGGAGCTACACCACTCCATGAAGCAGCAGCTAAAGGCCATACACGTATCGTTCATTTACTACTTGGCCGTAATGCTAATATTAAGGCTGAAACTGACAGGAAGTGGCGCCCAATTCACCATGCAGCACGATTTGGGTATTCAGATATAGTATCAATTCTGCTATCTAAAGGTGCTTCGGCTAATGATCAAACTCAAGGCGGAAAAACACCACTTTCTTTAGCCAAGCATTTACATCATCAAACCGTTATTGATCTTCTTGACCCGATAACTACTGCCAGGAATAATTCTTCATCTCGATCTAGTCGAGGTGGTTGGTTCTGGTAACTAAGAGCCACTTGGGAATGTAACTAATTAACAGCTCTAGCGGGATACCAGATCCCGCGTTTTACTACCGCTTAACATAGGACTACATTATCTTGAACTATTGCTTTGTAGAAGTGAAGTAAAGGCTTAAAAGTATCCATACGGGGTTCACTTCGAAATTATCAGGAGACACCATCCCAACTTAAATCTATAAAACTTGAAGATTCACTTTCTCATACTTGTGATTCTGATACTAGCCAGAATACATGAGACATCCTGCCAACCCTAAGGGGAAGGAAGAATACATTACAAGATGAGTTTATTACATTGCAGTTTCTAAATCATCTTTGCCCGAGATTACTCTCCACAATAGTGCTACAACAAATAGCAACCCTGCTAAAGTCAGCATCAACCAAAACTTTGGGGAGATGTCTTTTAGAGTGTTCTTTACCCCTAAAATACTACCATTTATTTCCGAAGTACCAGAAAAGTTCACAATATTAGGTTTATTAGCCGAAGAACCATCACCCGTTGCATTAGTTGCTGATTGCTCAGCTGGTGGAGTTGGATTCGAGGGATTGCTATTGTCAGCTACAGCTGCGGCCGCCTGTTGCTCCTCTTCCTCATCCTTCCTTTCCAGCTCATTTAGCCTTGCGTACATTTTCTTATTAACATCAGCCTGTTCTTTAATAACCGCGGTGGCATGATCTAAAGATTTCTGCAGCTCAGATATATGATTATCCTTCATTTTTTCTAATTCTTCGAGTTCTTTGATTCTACTGCGCAAAACACCAATATCTGCATTTAGAGCTGCAATCGTTTCAGAAAACTTCTTATTATTTTCCCGTCTCTCTTCTTGAGAAATATCTGCGTTAGCAGCTTGATCTCGTAGTAGCTGGTTCTGTACTTTTAGTGCCTCTAACGCCTCATGAGAAGTCGCTAATTCTTCCTTTGCTTTATCAAGTAGCTTCGGATCTAAGTTATTGGATTGAAGCTCTTTGTTTTTCTCAGCCAGTGTTTTAACTAGCTCTTTTGTCTTAACAAGCTCAGCCGTCACGACTGCTAGCGCCTTGTTACCTTCTTCAACATCACTTTCAGAAGTTGCATTTTTTGTTGCTTCTTGAAGTGCAAGCTTCTCGTCTTCTAATGTTTTAATTTGATTTTGTGCTTTTTCAAATTGCTCTCTCACAGCTACAAGCTCCTGTTTCGCCTCTTCAAGAGCATTGCCGTTAGAACTTTTAAGTGCTTCATTTTCTTTTGTTAATAATGCTATTTCGCCTTGAACCTTTTTTAGCTCGTTGCTTTGTTCATTCAAGCCTTTAAGCGCTTCTTTTGATCTAGCCAATGCCTCTTTTACTGAGCTAAGCTCGTCCCGTAAAGTGTCGATATCTTTACTAGAGTCATCACCGCTTTGAGCCACTTCAACGATATCTCCTGCTAAAATACTGGCAACTTGCTCCTTGCTTACAGGCAAGTTGAGCATTGCTCCTTTTTTAAGTCGGTTTATATTGCCTTTATCAAAAGCGGAGGGGTTAAACTTATGCAGGGCGTTCATCATTTTTAATCGCGATACACCTTTGGGACGCGTCTTATACGCGATAGACCATAATGTCTGCCCTGATTTAACAGGTCCATATGATTTAGCCTTTGGTGTCGCATTAACAGACCCTAAAAATAAGAATCCTGCAGTGATAAAAAGTATTAGAATTTTTTTCATTATTTGATTGCTTCCAAACATACTGAGCCCAGTTATTATATTAATCACATATCCCCCCCCTGATAATCATTACTGACCAAGAGTAATATTTATCTTTATAGATGGAGTATAGCATAGACAACCTTTATTGGGTTAGCATGGAATGAAGGACTAGAACAACTTAAGCCTGATCAAAACTTCTGGGGTCTAGCTGTGTTTTTTAGAGAATCATAGAAGCTTTAATGGCTTGATCAGAAGCACTTAATAACCATTAAGAATAGAATATCCATGCGGATTAGACTCAATCAAATTTAAACATAATAAAGCCTAGACAAAGTCATTTTTAATTTGGTAGTTTACGCACCTCGGATCAGACGACTGAAGGATGCAATCATGGCTAGAACCCCCTCTACAATGTTAGAGCTTGGTACCCAAGCCCCTGACTTTACTCTTATAGAACCGGCGACAAATAAACCTCGTTCATTATCTGACTTCTCGGGTAGCCCTATTCTCATCGCATTCATATGTAATCATTGCCCCTACGTTATCCATATTGCAAAAGTACTCGCACATTTTGCTACTACTTATCAAGACAAGGGGCTCTCTATTATTGCCATCAATGCAAATGATGTAGTCAACTATCCTGATGATAGCCCAGAAAAAATGATTGAAATGAGCGAGCAATATAATTTCACTTTTCCTTATTTATTTGATGAAACACAAGAAACTGCAAAAGCTTACCAAGCGGCCTGCACACCCGATTTCTTCATGTTCGATGCCAACCATGAACTCTATTATCGTGGTCAATTCGATACTTCAAGACCTCGAAATGATGAGCCTGTAACTGGAAAAGACATGCAATCAGCAGCTGACTCTCTTCTAGCTGGCAGCCCACCACCAGAAAACCAATTAGCTTCACTTGGCTGCAATATCAAGTGGAAAGCAGGTAGCGCCCCCCTTTAATATTAGAGATTATAGTTATGATCCAAATTCAAGTTATGACCAAGACCCAGTACTCATCCCGCCTTTTTTTATTCATCATACTTATGTTACCTCTAATGGCTTTTGCCCATGTAGAGAGTGGAAGCTGCCAATAGTGGATTTATAACGGGTATGTTGCACCCCGTAACGGGGCTAGATCATGTCATCGCCATGGTTGCAGTAGGTCTATGGGGTGCCCAATTAGGTCTTCCTGCATTATGGGTATTACCTGTCGCTTTCCTCTCATCATGGCTATTGGTGGAGCTGCGGGTGCTATTGGAATTGGATTACCATGAGTTGAGATTGGTATTGCATTATCAGGACTCTTCTTAGGAGCAATGGTTTTATTCAAAATACGCATGCCTCTTTGGGCAGCACTACTTCCTGTGAGCTTTTTTGCTATTTTCCATGGTTATACTCATGGCGCTGAGATGCCAAACTTAACAGTGCCCTTGTTATATGTAGCAGGCTTTGTTCTCTCAACTGGGTTGTTACACCTCTCGGGTATTGCTATTGGAGGACTATGGAATGGAATATAGGGCAGTGGGTAGTCCGTGGAGTTGGAGCTGTTATTGCTTTACTCGGAGCCTATTTTTTAGTTTCTTGATGGGTTAATTGCTGAGCTTTTTTGGAAAACCAGATCAAGCATATCTACGGTCAGGCGTTTAGTCTGCATTTAGCACAGTGGTTTATTTTATGGCGGCAAGCACTTTACAACTGTGCCACCTCATCACCGAATGCAAAAGCAGGTTTGCAAAAGTAATAGGAGCGATAACAATCTTCTTTGATTTCATCAGCTCATGTTACAGCATATAGTTGAACCTAGAAAGCGCAGTTGGGCGCGAAAAAGACGCGTAAGATATTGGTGCGCATAGTGAAACAGAAAAAATTCGTAGTCACCTTATTGGTGATAAGAAGTTTTTTCTGTTTTGCTTGGTGCGCCAATAGCTTGCGTGGACTTTCGAGATCCAACTGCGTTTTCTAGGTTGAAAGTAATACTTAAAAAATAACCGTTAAGACAACCACAACGGTGACCCTAACGGCCTCTAAAGTTAAAACACTAGATAATTACTGGTTTTCATGGTCAATTTCAGCTGTAGTAGTTGTTATAGTATTTTCTACCAACGCTGTTTCTGCATCATTGACTTCAAGGGCACGAACAATAATTTGATCCGCTTCTGCCTGTGTGACACTTACCGTATTTGTTGCAAGCGAAACCACATCTTCTACAGGTAAATTACTGGTAATGTTCTCAACTATTCCATTAGCACCCAATGCACCTGCCAAATGAACATCATTAGTAGCAATTGACTGATTAATAATATTGGATGCAACAAAGACATTATTTTGTAATGATTCCACACCCGTATTACGTTCTATAATGTCGGACAACTTTAGTCTATTCAGCTCTTTAAGCTCAGAACCTGAGAACCTATTCTGATACCAAAAGCGATCACCATCACGTGTACGCTCAAATTGGTCTTTTAGTACACCTGTAAAAGTTGACCCAAATAAACCATCATCATAATGCTTTTCAGCAAGCCCCCCGACCCACAGCTCAATATCATCTGTACTATCATAAACAGATGCCAAACGTTGACCAGAACCATCCTTAAAAATAGGATCATCAAAACTTGTAATACGATGTAAGCCCATCGCTTCACGAGAATCATTATACGTTGCAATACCGTGATCTCGCCCACGCTGAATATTTAATGAGGCTAAGTCAAAGCCACCAGAACCAGGTTGACCAAATAGGAAGTTTCTAACATCATCGACTAACTTAGCATCGGCTGCCTGAGCTGTATGTGCTGCAAAGCCACGGAAAATAGGGTCTACACCTGCTTCTTCTAGCTTGTCTGGACGAAAGAATGCATCACGCAAACGAAGATTTCCTTCTGCAATTTCACTCCCATTTTCATCCAAACGATAAATGGTAGGAGATAACATAGTATGTCCGAAGCGATAAGCCGCTGTCGAAAATTCGGTGCTGATCTGAGGGGAAACATTAGGGTTGTAGCCTTTGTATTTACTCAACCCCTCACCACCAAATAAACTAGGTAAAAACTCATTGGCAGTAATTGCCTGCATCTCACCCACTACTTTCTTTCTTGCTTCTTGGAATAGCTTATTATCATCCCATTGCGGATGATTATCCGCCAACTCATCAGCAATCCTATTATGCTCGCGCACCCAAAGCGTATGCATTGAAGTTAGGCCTACATTTTCATTAACACGAATATCACCAGATAAAAACTGGCCATTTTCTTTAGGCAAGCGATTGGCCGCATCCACTATCATTTTACCACCAGCAAATGAACGGATTTTATTTTGCACCTCTTCAGATGAACCATAAATATTTGAACCGTCGATAACTGCCGTAATGTGATTCGTCTCTCTACGCGCTCCATTCTCATCAAGAATATAAACCGAGCGATCAAACCCCATGGTTTTATCACCTGTACCTTGTGGATCAAACAAAGGATCACCTTTTGGAATCTCAATAGGTACAGACTCCCCTTTAAGGGTAGGTGTTAAGTTAATATCATGATCTATAAACTGACCCCAAAGCCAGAACATATCACTTAAACCTTTTCTATTCTCTGTAGATTCTGTCTGTGCGAATACCTTGTTACTAATTTCTCTTGGATTAGGCAAACTATCGAATTTAGAGCCGCCAATAGTGCGCTCATGATCTTTTGGAGCCAGATTTCTGAAGGGACTATCTACTTTTCCGATATCGGGGTTTGATAAGTTGTTAAAACTACCATCGATACTATGATACTTTGTTTCTTTACCACCAATATGTGTCTGATGCAGTGTAGACAAGCTAAGACCTTGATCTTTAAATGTAAACCTCTCTACATTACTGACGGTATTTGTATTACCTGAGGTCTTATGCTGGAAAATAAACTTTTCACCTCGAACCATGATGTCATAATCAGCAAGCTTTCCTGAGAAACGCACTTCATCACGCCCCTGTCCACCGTCAATGGTATTATTGCCTCTATTATCTATAAATACGTCTTTACCTCGACCACCTTGAAGCCTGTCATTACCTTTACCGCCATAAAGACGATCATTTCCATTTCCGCCAAAGACTTTATCGTTGCCTTTTCCACCAAATAGCTTGTCATTACCTTTACCACCATAAAGACGATCATTTCCATTTCCGCCAAAGACTTTGTCGTTACCGTTATCACCATACAGCTTGTCGTCACCGCCTCGACCTCGAATATGATCATTTCCGTTTCGCCCATGCAATGTATCACTATGGTTTGTACCTTTTAAACGATCATTACGTCTCGTTCCATCATTGCTAGTGTTATCGGGCTTATGATGATGTTTTATTTGAGATAACAAACGCTCCAGCAACTTCAACAAATTCGAGTAATTATGTTTATTGAAATGACGAAAGTTATTTGACTGACGACTGCCACTTCTATGTTGAAGTGTTTCACGGGACTGGGCTCTATTTATGCTAGAATTATTAATTCTCATGACTCTACCTAAGAAATTTATTGTTGATTATTCCACTAATTGTGAACTGGGCTTTACATGCCTGAAAGATATGTAGCTGAAATCTTTTTGGTAACGGTATGCTAGATAGCTTTATTAGAATATTAATAGGCGTTAAAGCTCTTCTATATTCTGATAAGTGGTATGAAAATTACTATCTTTAACTTATATTAATTTGCACTATTTGACACTACATAAGTAATTGGCTCTTATTTATATCTTGCTTGATTCTATAGTCTTAAGTAGTGTTCCCTTTTATCACCAACCCTCAGACCAAACTTTTAAGAACAGAGTTTTAGGGCGTTATATAGATTCAAAACAGGTCAACTTAGCAATGGATGTACAAAAGGACTTAGACACCTTTAACTCAATTTTCAGCGCCTTATTACAAGATGAAATTGATAACCCCATGAGCAAAACGATGGATGGCGAAGTGCTCTTCAAGAAGCTCGATTTATCACTTAATGACAATCCCCTGCCGGATGATGAATTTAATGAGGCATTGAAAGACCTTGTACTAAGTACTCCTAAGACAGCCAGCCGTCGTTTTTTCAATCAGTTATTCGGGGGGCGCAACAGTAAAGCCATGCTGGGTGATCTATTAGCGGTAGTACTTAATAATAGTATGTACACCTATAAAGTCGGTGGACCTCAGGTATGTGTTGAAAGAGAGATTATCCGCAAAATTTGTTCCAAAATTGGCTACGGAAATAATAGCGGTGGGACTTTTCCAACAGGTGGCTCGATGGCCAACTTGATGGCGCTAATCATGGCAAGAGATCATTTTGATAACGATTTTAAGCATAGAGGAAGTGAGCACACACTCATTGCTTATTCTTCTACAGAATCACACTACTCTATCGCAAAAAATGCATCTTTTGCGGGAATTGGTCGTGATAATGTCAGATACATCGAAACTGATCAAAATGGAAAAATGAAGGTAGCCATCTTAGAACAACAAATTAAAGATGATTTGTCTAACGGCCTAAGCCCTTTCTTTGTCAATGCCACCGCTGGCACAACCGTACTATCAACTTATGACCCTCTAGACAAGGTAGCAAACATCTGTGAAAAATATAAACTTTGGTTACATGTAGACGGTGCATTAGGCGGTGCAGCTATGTTTAGTGAACAGTATAAGTACCTCTTAAAAGGTATTGAGCGCTCTGACTCCTTTTCATTTAATGCACATAAAATGCTAGGTACACCCTTAAGCTGTAGCATGGTTTTCGCTCAGAATAAAAAGCAGCTGTATGAATCATTTGGTAATGATGCTGAGTATTTGTACCAAGCAGACAATGATGATCTCAACCTTGGGAAAATGTCGCTTCAGTGTGGACGACGTAACGATGCACTTAAACTCTGGACATTGTGGAAATCAGTCGGTGCAAAGGGTCTTGAAGCCATTGTCGATTATCAGTTCCACCTTTCAAAAGTTGCACATCAGTATATTGAGAAACATGATGATTACACGGTTTTTAGCCAAAGCCCATCTGTCTCTATATGCTTTAATTATAAAGATATTGATCCTAAATCATTATGCAGCGCATTATATGATCATGAAGAAATGATGGTGGGATATGGCTCTCAAGGGGGTACAAGTTTTATTCGCTCAGTAGCCGTCAACACCAATAATAGTGAAGCTGATATTATTAACTTTTTTCAAGTACTAGAAGACTTTGTTGCACGTAATGAAGATTGGCTAGATAAGCGTGTGGAATAACAGAGGGATGTAAGAGTACTGACTGAGGATAGAAGGTTTGAAATCACACTATGTTCAACCTAAAATCCTCAGTTAGACAGCCTATAGAGTGATTCTCTTCGGCTGAATGGCGTAGTAAAAAAAGGAATTAATGGTTAATCCTTAATGAGTTTTTTTACATAGCCAGTCAGTCGAAGACTTAGTTGAGCTTTAGCGAAACTTAGAAGCTTCAGTAGGGTTGCTCTATAGGCTGTAGCGCCTTCACTCTATAAGTGAAGTTAGATAAAGCGGCTTACTTTAATGCTATCAACAGTTTATTTAATGCTGGAAGCGGTTAACTGAGGAATTTAGGTTCAAACTCCTATCCCCTAATCCTCCCTTCTAAAGGGAGGGGACTAAGCTTAAACTTTCAAACAAGGCTGCTTTAGTTTCACCAAGCTTTCGTCATCACTAGGAATAACGGTAGCTTTGTTGGCATTTGCCCAAGCATCGTAACCGCCCAAAATATTTTTAATATCTGAAAAACCCATTTTTGTTAGTAGGTCAGTTGCCATCGCAGCACGCCCACCTGTACGACAAAGCACTAACCACTTATCATCACGACCATCGCGTAATTGAGGGCTTGCACCAGGGAATTGTCTGTCTGCAGCCACTTCTAATAAGCCACGAGGAATATGAATGGTGCCTTCTATAGCACCTGATAAGAACTCAGCCGGCTCTCTTACATCAAGTACTTTATAACCATTCTGGATTAAAGACTCTGCCGTATCTATATCCACTTCTTCAATACGACTCTTTGCATCTTTAATGAAATCCATTAATCCTAATTCTGACATTTTTAATCCTCTTAAAACATTAATATATATTAAATATAAGTATATTCTAATATATATAGCGAAGGTATATCTAAAAGGGAATAGTTGATTAGGTCTTGATTAGGGCAATCGCACTTAAAATAGCTTGATATTATAATCTAAATTAAGTATTAGATGTAAGCTTTTGATTTACTATGAAAGCAAAAGCTATCCCCTCCAT
>JALXAX010000197.1 GCA_026991755.1 Thiotrichaceae bacterium
CGCGCCCTTCGACTCCGCTCAGGGTGCTACTCTGTAGCCTGAGCGGAGTCGAAGGCGGTGCTTGTATGTAAAAACTTTTGCAATAATTAATATAATGGAAAACTTTGATACATCCGTAACTATTAGTCTATTTTATTGCACAAGACAAGGTGTTATAGCCTCAAAAATGAATCACGATTTGACTAGTATCTTAACGATAGATGACGGTATGTATCACATGATCGTTCTCAAAAATAACAGCAGATCCAGCATATCGCCATGTAGTGATTTTCGGATTGCGTTTCGTTACTTTTCCGGGTGCTATGCTACGCGAAATGGGTTCTCCAAATTTAGCGAGTACACTCTGCATACTCATGCCTGCTTTGGGTGCATTAGATTTCATTAAAACAGTAGGCTTTTGACCTAAATTTAATATATCGGCAGATGAACTTAATGGGGTTAAAACTGCCACACTCAGTACGCTGCTTATGATTAGCTTTTTAAGTATCATTTTCTTCACCTTTGAATTTTTTATCGGTTGTATTGGGGTATACTCGCCAACATGTTTAAACCACTCGAATTATTCCTTGGACTACGCTATACGCGCTCGAAGCGAGATAATCACTCTATTTCTTTTATATCATTGGCTTCAATGCTAGGTATCACTCTGGGGGTTCTTGTATTGATCACCGTATTGTCTGTGATGAACGGTTTTCAGAAAGAACTACGGAGCAGAATACTGGGTATGGTGTCGCATGTCACCGTTTCGGGGACAGATGGCATTTTAGAAGACTGGCAGAGCTTAATGAGTCAGCTCAATGATGGAGAGAGCCAAGATAATGTCTCGGATGCTAATACCTTGGATAATAATATCTTAGGTGTTTCAGGAGTGCAGGGCGCTGCTCCCTTTATTGAAAAGCAGGTGATGGTGACTAGTGAGTTTGGAACACCACAAGGTGTTTTAATATCAGGCGTCCTACCTGAATATCAGGGTAAAGTGAGTGATGTTAATCTACTTGAGCATCGCATTGCAGGCGATCTACAAAACCTTCAGTCACGCAAATATGGCATTGTGTTAGGGGTGGAGTTAGCGGCCAATTTGAATGTAACGCTTGGCGATAAAGTGACCGTTATTTCGCCAAAAGCCAGAGTGACCCCCGCAGGGGTGATCCCACGAATGAAACGCTTCACAGTAGTGGGTATTTTCCAGATGAGAATGCCAGACTATGATAGCTCCAGCGCTTTTATCCATCTTGATGATGCCGAGCGTTTGTTTGGCATGCGTAAGGGGATTACAGGGGTACGTTTAAAGTTGGATGATTTATTTAAAGCCGATCTAGCAACCAGGCAGCTACAAAACCAATTGCAGACCCAATCCCAGCTAAAAAATCATTACACGGTAAAAAGTTGGTCTGAAGACAATGCCAGCTTGTTTCATGCCTTCAAAATGGAAAAAGTGATGATGTTTATTGTACTAGGGTTGATAGTCTTTGTTGCACTGTTTAATTTGGTAGCCTCATTGGTGATGATGGTTAAGGAAAAAACTGCTGACATTGCTATTTTACGAACCCTCGGAATGAGCCCTTCTGGTATCTCTAAAACCTTTATAATACAAGGGAGTATAATTGGTATCTTTGGTACTTTATTAGGAGTTATTCTTGGCGTATTGCTTGCCACCAATGTTGAGAATATAGTACCTGCCATTGAGTCTTTGCTAGGTCGTAAAATATTTGATGAAAGTGTGTTTTATATCAGCGAAATTCCTTCAGATATGCATATCTCCGAAGTGGTCATGATTGCTCTAGCTTCATTAGTGGCTTCGGTGCTTGCTACTATTTATCCTGCTCGCAGGGCAGCCGCGATTCAACCAGCCGAATCTTTACGTTATGAGTAGCCGTTACGTTATGAGCCGAGTTAGCGAATTGAGTGAAGGAGTTACACATGTTTAAGCCCTTAGAAGCCTTTCTTGGTTTTCGCTATACCCGATCCAGACGCGGTACTTATGTCTCTTTTATTGCCTTGGCTTCAATGATTGGTCTTGCTATTAGCGTACTCGTTTTGATCACTGTTCTATCTATTATGAATGGCTTTGAACAAGCGTTACGTGAGCGTATCTTGGGTATGTTATCGCATGTTACAGTCTCATCAGAAATGGGTGAGGTCAATGATTGGCAAACGATACGTGATACTGCGTTAGAGTTTCCGCACGTAAAGGGCGCAGCTCCATTTATACATCAACAAATTATGCTAAATGTGGATGGTGAAGTGAGGGGGGTAAGCTTGCAAGGTGTGATGCCTGAACTACAAACCACTATTGGAACTATCGAAGAGCATATGACAGGAAGTTTCAAGGATCTTAAAGAAGGTGAAAATGGGATTATTCTTGGACAAACGCTAGCTAAAGATTTGGGTGTGAAGATAGGCGAAGATGTCATTGCTATCAGCCTACGCTCGTTATCCTTAGACAGTGGAGAAGTACCCACGCTACAAGAGTTTAAAGTAGTAGGTACCTTCAAGCTGGATATGAAAATTTACGATAGTACGATGGCATTCATTCATATTAAAGATGCAGCAACCATGCTTGAAATGGGTAATACCGTCACAGGTGTACGCTTACAGCTTGATGATATGTTTCAAGCGCCTGCCGTCAGTGACATGATTTATGAATTATTTGATCCGGGCATTTGGGTCACTAACTGGACACTTCAGAATAAAAACTTTTTTAAGGCGATTCAAACTCAGAAAACCATGTTCTTCTTTATTCTAATCATGCTGGTTGCAGTGGCAGCGTTTAATTTAGTTTCCACTATGATCATGGTGGTGACAAATAAAAATGCGGATATTGCGATACTGCGCACGATGGGTTTAAGCCCTGGTGGTGTGATGAGAACGTTTTTAGTGCAGGGAAGTTTAATTGGCGTTATTGGAACATCCGTCGGTGTTATTTTAGGGGTCGCTATAGCCCTCAATATAGAAACAATAGTGCCACTCATAGAGAGCGTTTTAGGTGTGCCTCTTGTTTCTGAAGATGCTTATTTTATTAGTAAAATAAAAGGCGCTATTCAATGGGGTGATATCGTTTTAATTGCGGGTAGCACTTTGTTTTTATCGTTGATAGCAACCCTTTACCCTTCTTGGAAAGCCTCAAAAGTACAACCTGCGGAAGCACTTAGATATGAATAACAATACAAACAATAATAACAGTCAATGGGTTATCCAAAGTCAGGGTGTTAGTAAAAGCTTTAAAGAAGGATCTTTAGAGGTAGATGTGCTTCACAGTGTAGATTTAAAGGTAGCCCGTGGGGAAAAAATAGCCATATTGGGAGCATCAGGTAGTGGTAAAAGCACCTTGTTACATATCCTTGGTGGTTTAGATTTACCTACCTCAGGCACAGTGACCATTAATGATCAGGATATAGCAGCTTTATCTGATCAGAAACGAGGCGAGATGCGCAATAAGTCGCTAGGGTTTATTTACCAGTTTCACCATTTACTACCAGAATTTACGGCGTTAGAAAATGTAGCTATGCCGTTACTAATTGCAGATTTGTCTGTTCAGCAAGCGACTCAAAGAGCAACGGTCATGTTGGGTAAAGTTGGTTTGGAGCATCGTTTGAACCATAAGCCTGGACAATTATCAGGTGGTGAGCGTCAACGTGCCGCAGTAGCTAGGGCGCTAGTCACTCACCCACAAGCTATATTGGCAGATGAGCCAACAGGGAACCTCGATCAGGTTACAGCAGGAAAAATATTTGGACTCATGCAAGAGTTGAATCAGGAGTTATCAACCGCCTTTATCGTGGTCACACATGATTTGGAATTAGCGAAGAGAATGGATAGTGTTTATCAATTAGTTGATGGTCATTTGAGTCGAGCGGTTTAACCTAAAATCCTCAGTTAAACAGAAGAGATGAATTAATAAGGATGATGCTTATGTCGATTCTGCCAACGTTGAATAATATGAATGCGCCATAAGATACGCACGGTTATATAACCTAGCACCGAAGAAATAAAACCTAGCGTGACACTGCCCAGCAATAAAGGCTTCCATGAACTACCAATCATGCTGCTGAGCCATTCGACACTAAATGCAAAATCGATATGTTCGGGAATCGTACCTAACATGCTTGAACCGACACGATAGGCAAAATAAAACATTGCAGGCATAGTGATAGGATTGCTAATAAAAACTAATACTACGGATAAGGGTAGATTGGCACAAAACAGAAAGGCTAAGAAACCCGCTACAATTGTTTGAAAGGGTATAGGCAACCAGGTGCAAAAAAGCCCGATGGCAAACGCCTTGGCAACAGACCTTCTGTTTAAATGCCATAAACTGGGGCTGTGTAAATGATCCCCCAATACGCCAAGAAAACTACATCGTTCATGTAGTTCATTAGAATCAGGGATGTGACGTTTTATAAACTTTTTGGGCATACCTAAAGAATAGTTGAAAATTATATGGTTTGTGAATAAATGCGCTTATTATCCATTAGCTTCCTGGTGGGGATATTGAGTATCCAGCCACTCACCAGCTTACCCCTTTCAAGGTGGTTTTCTGGAGGTGAGATAAGCCCGTATTTACTGATTTTAGTAACATTTATTATTTTAGTTGTCGGAATTTCCACTCGCTATAAAACGTGGAAATTCCGACCACTAGTCGGTTTAATGTTCGGTTGCTTATATGCATTATGGGCGGCAGATTCGATTCTCTCATCACAACTACCCGCTTCTCTTGAAGGTAACGATATACTTGTCACCGGAACAGTCGCAAGTATACCCTACCCGCGCAGAGATGGGTGGAGATTTAAGCTAAAAATTGATAAAGCTAGCAGTCTAAAGAGTCCACAGCACCTATTGGCTCTAAAAGGCATGCTTCGTCTGGGTTGGTATCGCACTAAAAACACGCTAAAAGCAGGACAAAAGTGGCGGTTGGTAATCCGTCTTAAACGGCCTGCGGGTTTTATGAACTTTGGCGGCTTTGATTATGAGAAGTGGTTGTTTCAACAGCGTATTGTTGGTACGGGCTATATACGAAAGTCGTCACACAATAAATTGCTTGCAGATAGTTCAATCTTTTCTGTAGATCATTATCGCGAGACTATTTTACGGGGCATTCAACAACGCATCAAAGATCCTCAACAAGCGAGCATTGTGGCTGCATTAGCCGTAGCAGATCGCTCCTCAATCACCGATCAGCAATGGCAGATACTTAGGCAAACGGGCACGAATCATCTTATTGCTATTTCAGGCTTGCACATTGGTATGGTGGCAGGGTTTGGTTTTTTCCCCGTGATGATTATTTGGTGGTTGTTTCCATCGTTATATCAAAAGATGCCCGTAAGAATGGCGGGAGGAATAGTGGGGGCTATTTTTGCTGTGAGTTATGCCTTGTTAGCGGGTTTTACATTACCCACACAACGCGCTTTGATTATGGTGCTAGTGGTACTGTTTGGCTTGCTGGCACGGCGGCATTATTCTAGCTCCAACATACTAGCGACTGCGCTACTGGCAGTACTCATTTATGATCCATTGGCGGTGTTATCTCAAGGTTTTTGGTTGTCGTTTGTTGCGGTGGGTTTAATTATGTTCACAGTGGCTAGGCGAATTGCAAGGCCGTCATTGCTGATGAATGTCATAAGCATACAGCTGGTACTGTCTTTTGGTATGTTGCCGTTGATGTTTGCTTTCTTCGGTGTGGGTTCGTTGTCATCACCGCTTGCTAACCTCATCGCTATCCCGTGGGTTACGATTGTTGTCGTTCCATTAACGCTACTTGGCGTTTTGATGCTGCCATTTACTGCCTTGTCTAGCTTTTTGTTAAACCTGGCTGGCGATAGCGTCTCTATAATGATGAACGTGTTAGAAGCACTCTCATCATCAGCGTTTATGATCAGTCTTGCCGAGGTTCCTTGGTACCTGCTTGTGCTTAGTTTTGTAGGCTTTATTTGGCTGTGGCTACCCTCCAAATTTCCTGCAAGATGGTTAGGAGTGCTACTGATTCTACCTGCGATTTTATATAGAACTGAGCCTATAGAGGAGGGCGCTTTCAAGTACGATTTATTAGATGTCGGGCAAGGCTTGGCTTCTGTCATCAGAACAAAAAACCATGTATTGATTTATGATACGGGGCCACGAGCCAGTGCCAGTTTTGATACGGGTAAGCTAGTAGTATTGCCCTTCTTAAAAGCTAGTAATATCAGCTATGTAGATACACTTATCTTATCGCATGAAGATATGGATCATCGTGGGGGCACGGCGGTTATTCGTCAAAATATTGATATTGGAAGTATATTAAGTAGCGATACCACTTTGTTTGAAGGAATAAAACACTGTGATAAAGGCATGAAATGGAAGTGGGATGAAGTGGAGTTTGAAATATTAAGCCCGCTAAAAGAGTGGCAAGGTAGCGAAAATGATCGTTCTTGCGTGCTTCGCGTTAGCAGTAAAAACCATAGCTTATTACTCACGGGTGATATCGAGAAAATAGCAGAAAAGCAGATACTAAGCAGTGGGGTAATGCTAAAATCTGAAGTTATGACCATCCCACACCATGCAAGCAAAACCTCATCCAGTGAGCCTTTTATTGATGCTGTTCAACCAGCGCTAGCATTGGCTGCTACGGGCTACCGTAACCGCTTTCATTTTCCTAATAAACACGTAGTATCGCGCTATCAACAGCGTAATATCAGCGTGATGACGACCGCTCAAAGTGGGGCGATTAGTCTTTACTTTCCACCAACTGCGGATGCGTATCAGCTAGAAGCTTATCGTGATACGCATCAACATTATTGGAATAAGCAAAACAGAAGCCAAGCGGTTACCCCTAAACCTCAATCAAACAAGGCACATTAATTGCGTATTTTACATACATCAGACTGGCACATTGGTCGGCAAATTTACAACGTATCGTTGCTTGAAGATCAGCGTTATGTGTTGGAACAGATGGTTGATATCTGTAAGACAAAGAAAGTAGATGTGGTGCTAATAGCGGGTGATCTTTATGATCGGGCGATACCGCCAGCAAACGCAGTAGCCTTGGTCGATGATATCCTCAATCAGATATGCAATGAGTTAGACATCCCCGTCATTGTGATCGCAGGAAACCATGATGGACCTGAACGTTTAGGCTTTGCCTATCGACAATTAGAAAAGGGGAATCTGTACATTACAGGCCTTTTACAAGCAGAAATAAACCCCGTTATCTTGCAGGATAAGCACGGTGATGTGGCTTTCTATCCTATTCCCTATGCTGACCCCGCAACGGTAAGAGATGTTTTTGATTCGATAGATAGTTCGATAAATAGTAAGGATGATGACAGTGAGGCAACTCAGCTAAGTACACACGACCAGTGTATGCAGAGGGTGCTTCAGCAAATTCCTGATCAGGAAAATAATCGTTCTGTAGTAATAAGCCACTGCTTTATATCAGGGGGTAAGGAGTGCGAATCTGAAAGGCCGCTATCGGTGGGTGGCGCAGAACAAGTCTCGGCCTCTCACTTCAAACGCTTTAGTTATACGGCGCTAGGGCATTTACATAGACCTCAAAAGCAATCGCTAGAAAGCATCCGTTATTCGGGTTCTATCCTCAAATATTCATTCTCAGAAGAACAACATAAAAAATCCATTACGCTGGTTGATATGGACGAGAAAGGTCATTGTAGTATTGAGCAGCTAGCCTTAAAAAGTCTGCGTGATATGCGAAGTATTTCAGGGGCTATGGATGACATTATTGCGGATGCTAAAAATGATCCCCATAAGGATGATTACCTGCTCATAAGCCTTACCGATAAACATGCTATTCTCGATCCAATGAATAAACTAAGGCAAGTCTACCCTAATATTTTGCACCTCGAACGACCAGGGTTGATGTCGCAAAACACACAAAAACTAACCAATCGAGATGTGCTTAACAAAAGCAAATTGAGCATGTTTGAAGACTTCTATCAGCAAGTTCAAGGGGATGATTTAACAGAGGATCAACAAAAAATAATGACCTCACTCATTGATGACCTGCAATTGGGAGATGTGTAATGCGCCCGATTAAACTCACCATGACCGCTTTTGGTCCTTTTGTTGATACGCAAACTATCGACTTTGAAGCCCTAGGTGAAAAGCCTTTATTCCTTATTAATGGCGCAACAGGCTCAGGCAAGACAACTATTCTCGATGGGATTTGCTTTGCACTATACGGCCAGACCACAGGTAAAGAGCGGGAAGCAGGGCAGATGCGTTGTGATTATGCGGATGATAAGAAACTAACATCGGTAGAGTTCGAGTTTGAATTAGCAGATACATGCTACCGCATTAAACGTATCCCGGAACAACAAAGAGCAAAAGCAAAGGGTGAAGGCACGACGAGACAAGCCGCTGAAGCACAGTTGTATCGTTTAGAGGGTGATGATGAAATATTATTGGTTGCCCGTAAAGTTTCAGATGCAACCAAAGAAATTGAAAATTTAACAGGCTTACAGGTTGATCAATTTCGTCAAGTGATGGTGCTACCACAAGGCCAATTCAGACGGTTATTAATGGCGGATTCTAAAGATAGAGAAAGTATCTTTAGCCAATTATTTGAAACACATATCTATAAACGCATCGAAGACAAGCTTAAGGCGCAGGCAAAGAAGGTCTATATCGAAGTGGCAAAGCTTCGAGATAACCAACAAGGTGTTTTAGACAGTGCAGGGGTAGAAAGCGTTGATCAGCTAATGCAAATGATCAATACGTTAAAACCTGAATGTCAACACGCGGCACAACAAGCAGAAGCGCATGATAAGCAGTATGTTACGTTATTAAAAGGCTTTGAAAAGGCTACTGCGTTAGCCGCAGAATTTGATCAGTTACAAAAGCAACAACACCAACTGGAGCTTTTAGAACAACAAAAAGAAGCTATTCAGGATAACAAAGATCAATTAGCTAAAGCCGAATTAGCACTAAAAATATCACCTTGTTATAACGAGTTAACACGTTTAAAAACCTCTTTATCGAATCTTGCTGATAAAGAGAAGCAAGCAGATAGTGCTCTAAAAAGCGCTCAGTCACACTTAGCTAAAGCGAATACAGCGCTTGATGAAAATACCAACCGTAGCAAGCAACTCGATAAAGAAAAACAAACACTAGCCACTCTAACAGGCTATCGAGAACGCGCATTAGCCTTACAAAAAGCCGTTGATGATTTTAATACTAGCCAGAATGTATTAGTGGTTGAAGACAACAAGCTCGTCGATGCACAACAACAACTAGATAGCACAATCAAGCAGCTTGAAGAGACTGAAAAACAAATAGAGCAACTTGAAACGGATCTTTCTAGTGCATCCGACATCACCTTAGCGCATCAAAAAACCACTGAGCTACTTAAACAGAAAGAAGCATTAGGGGTATTAAGTACTAAAAGTGATGCGCTAGAAAAGAAACTGGCTATGGTGGTTGAGGAAGGCAAAAAGCTAAATACACAAAACCAACATAAGCAGAAGGAATCCAAGCAGTTAGAATTGCTCTGGTATAAAGGTCAAGCCGCTATTTTAGCCAGAGAGTTAGCGCAAAATGAAGCTTGTCCCGTTTGTGGTAGCAAGGATCATCCTGTTCCAGCGCAGGCTGATCAAGAGTTACCAACAGATCAACAAAGAGAAACAGCACAGAAAGAGGCAGAACAGCTACAACAACGCTATCAAGCCAAGCAAGACGAATATACAAGAGTTCATACAGAGCTAAAATCGTATAGCCAACAAGTCGCTAGTGCAGAGAATAGTCTCGGAGAAGAAGCGGTTAAGCAACCGATAGAAGCTATCAGACAACAACAGCAAGCATTATTAGAGCAGCTAAACAAAAACAAACAACAGCAGCAGCAATTGGCACAGCTAAAGAGTGATAGAACGGCAATTAAACAAAGTTACAGCGCTTTATCGCAAGCTGTAGAAGCTATTAAAAACACTAGGGCTAGTGTTCATGCAAAAGTAGAAAGTCATAAAGCACTGGTGTCGAAATCTGAGCAAGAGCTACCCGAAGCATATAGAGCTTCAGGCAAGCTTGAGCAGTCTATTAGCCACGTTGAAAACGCTATTTCCACCTTAGAGAAAGCGATTGATAATATTCAACAGCAACATAACGAAGCCTCAAATGAAGTGGCGAGAGCTAGCACTACTTGCGAAAACGTGAAGAAGTCTTTAACGGAGGAACAAACAAGTGTTGATAAAGCCTTCATTCAGTGGCAAGAAATACTTGAGAAGAGTCCGTTCGATGATGAACAAAGCTATCAACAGGCTTTGTTGAATGAAGCTCAGATAAATAGCCTAAAAAGTAATATACAGGCTTATGAGTCAGGTTATCAACAAGCCAAGGGTGTGTTAAAAACACTGCTAAAATCGCTTAAAGATAAAAAGATGCCTGACTTGTCTGTACTGAAAAAAGAAGTCGATATCTCACTACAAGATAAACAAAAAGCTGATGATGTTTTAAAGCAGCTAGAAATACAATTAAGTGGTCTGAGCAAAGCTGCTAAGACGTTACAAAGTTATGCCACAAAACTAGAAGAAAAAGAAAAGACCTATCGAGTGATCGGCACACTGTCAGATGTGGCAAATGGTGTAACGGGTAATAAGATCAGTCTGCAACGTTTTGTGTTGGGTGTTTTACTGGATGATGTATTGATTGAAGCCAGCCAACGCTTAAAGCTGATGAGCAAAGGGCGCTATTTATTATTACGTAAAGAAAACCGTGCGAAAGGTAACAAAGCATCAGGCCTGGAATTGGAAGTAGAAGATAGCTACACAGGTAAAGTACGAGCAGTCTCAACACTGTCAGGCGGTGAAAGTTTTATCGCTTCTTTATCGCTAGCATTGGGCTTGTCGGATGTAGTGCAGGCTTATGCAGGTGGTATCCGCCTGGATACCTTATTTATTGATGAGGGATTTGGTAGTTTAGATGCCGACTCTTTAGACTTGGCGATTAGAACATTGATTGATCTACGCAATACGGGGCGAATGGTGGGTATTATCTCTCATGTATCTGAGTTAAAAGAGCAGATCAAACTGCGCCTAGATGTGAAGAGTAGTCGCTATGGAAGTCATGTAGAGCTTGTAAATTAATGTCTAGAAGCACAAAAACTTATCACCTTGCGCAGGTAAAGAAGTATTGTGGTATAAAGGGCTGAAAATACAGGATGATGTGATGATTGATTATGAAAAAAAGTTATTTCTTAGGTGGTGGAAAAACTGGAATGGCTAGAAGGTTGTCATGGGATGAACCAAGTTTAACCCTTACTTGTTCACCTGCACAGAAACAAACAGAGCGTTGTCATCCAGATGAAACCCGTCCATTAACTGTAAGAGAGTATGCGAGGGTTCAGACGTTTCCTGATGCTTGGAAGTTTAGTGGACCCATAACATCACAATATAAACAAATCGGTAATGCAGTACCCGTTAACCTTGCGTATGCACTTGCGAGATCTTTAGTTCGTTTGCTTAATGATATAGAGTCTTTAACTGAAAATTATCCAAAGCTTTAAAAGCCAGTAAAAATGGAGCAATTATCGTTAGCATAGGCCACCTCTAACAACACGTTCGAACCCACCCCTTCTTCCTCAATAGTATTGTTTTGCAGGATGTTAGCCCCATAAAACTCATCAATGGATTCTTGTCTCCATTTATTAGGTATCTGGTCTAAGCGTTTACAGATTAGAAACTGTCGAAGGAGAGTTTCGGGTGAGAAGCGTTTTGAAAAAGAATGAGGGGTATAGCGGTTGTCTTCCATGACATTGCCTTTTTGAAATTATAAAGCCTTCATTTTGTCCACTTTAACATATTAAAGCGCTTAGTTACTGTTATAACAAGAAAAACAATGTCAACGATTTTCAACTAGATACGTTTGGTGCAGGGTTGGTAGACAAGAACAAGTGACAATAAGCTTAGAATCCATCACGTTTATCTAGTCTTGTGTATTCATCCCCGTTATTCATTGCTTAGATAGCGTTATTCAGAATGGAAAATACGATGCGTGACCCTCTAAACGTAACATCACACCCGTCAACTCACACTATGGATCGGGTTGATAGTGTAGGTGCTATTCGTTTGGGTATTGTGGGTACGGGTTATATCTCTCGTGGTTTTAATTTTTTCTTAAGTCATAGAACAGATTTTATCGCTAGTCGAGTGCTGACGCGCAGACCCTTAAATAGTTGTAGCGAATTCCCTCGACAAGACTTATTAACGCATTCCATAGAAGAGCTGATTGATCATTCAGATGTGATTGTAGAATGCAGTGGTGATCCGCTTCATGCCGCTGAAGTGACCCAAATGGCGTTTGCAGCAGGTTTGCCTGTTGTCACTATGAATGCAGAATTCCATGTGACCTGTGGCTCTTATTATGTCGATAAAGGTTTGTTAACTGAGGCTGAAGGTGATCAACCCGGTTGCTTAGCAGCCTTAGCAGAAAATGCACGGATGATGGGTTTTAAGCCGCTGGTGTATGGCAATGTAAAAGGCTTTAGTGACCTTAACCCTAGCTTGGAGAACATGCAGTTCTGGTCAAAAAAGCAGGGTATTAGCTTGTCTATGGTGACAGCCGCAACTGATGGCACCAAGTTGCAAGCAGAGCAAGTACTCGTGGCTAATGGACTGGGTGCGACGATTGCCCAACAAGGGTTGTTGGGTTATTCATCAGGCTCATTAGAGCAAGATGCACAGCAACTCGCGGAGGTTGCGACGCAAAAAGGTAAAGCGATTAGCGATTATATTATTCATGCCAGCGAGCAAACCCGTGTATTTATTGTTGCGACCCATGATCAGCAGCAGCAAGCTTCTTTAGAGTATCTAAAATTAGGCTCTGGGCCTTTTTATACGTTGAGTCAAAATAGGGTGTTATGCCATCTGGAAATACTTAAAACGGTAGAGCGTGTTGTGAGCTTGGGTACGCCTCTTTTGAATAATAGTTCTTTACCGAGTGTAAGTTTAGCAGCTGTAGCGAAGCAGGATTTGCCAGCAGGTACAGCAATAGAACACGGCATTGGTAGCTTTGATGTGAGGGGAATTGCCGTCAACATTAGTGATCATCCTGATCATGTGCCAGTGGGTCTGTTGTCTAACATTGTCTTAACCAAGGCTTTAGAAAAAGGGCAGATACTAGAGTTTTCACATATTGATATTCAGCCAAGTCTTGCGTTAACGGCCTGGTTGGAAACAAAACAAAAGGTGTGCCAATAGAAGGATGACCAATAGAATGATCATAAACACAAAAAGTAATACTGCACCGTCTCAAGTGGATCACAAATGATAAAACAGGGTTAATTGTGGATATAATGAATCAACAGCACATAGCGTGTCGTTTCTGTGGAAACAAGACCTTTGAGGTACTAGATCTTGGAAACCTACCGCTTGCTAATAGTCTGATGACTAGTCCTAGTGGTTCCAGTGATGGTGAAAGCGTCGATACCTTTCCTACAGCTTTGCATGTATGTTCAACTTGCTCTACCGCCCAACTGAGTTATTGCACCGACTTGAATGTGCTTTACAAAGATTATGTCTATATCACTCCAGATAGCACGATGCTCTCTGAACACTATCAATCGGTTATTAATTATTTGGTAACAAAACAGTTTGTTACCCAAGCCACACGGATGCTGGAAATAGGCAGTAATATTGGGCGCTTTCTGGCTCATTGCGAACCCCACGTTAATAGTATCCTTGGTGTTGACCCCGCTGATAATATCACTCATTTAGCAATAGAAGCTGGCGTACCAACAGTGAATGATTTCTTTAATAAAGCTTCATCAACACGTATCGCTGAGCAATATGGAAAGGTGGATTTTATTGCGGCAAGGCATTGCTTCGCTCATAACGAAAAGCCTTGGGAGATGCTTGAAGGGGTTGATGAGTTACTCACCGAAGAGGGTGTGTTTGTGATAGAGAATGCCTACTTCCCAGATACGATAGAAAAAGGTGAATTTGATCAGATTTACCATGAGCATATGTATTACTACAATCTTAGAGCAATTCAACAGGTGTCAAAACAATATGGCTTTAAGCTGATAGATTGTATGCACAGTGATGTTCATGGTGGAACGATGCTTTATATTGTGGTTCGTGAAGGTTCTAACAGAGCAAAAGCTGATGTTTCTGAGTCCGTAAAGCACTATCTCAAACTTGAAGAGAATGCTCATTTAATAAGCTACTATACTTCCTTTGTTGATGGCATTGAGAGCAATAAGCTTCTACTAAAACAGTTGCTTGAGCAGTTACAGGCAGAAGGTAAAATCATCCATGCGTATGGTGCATCCGCTAAATCGGTAACCCTGTTACATTATTTTGGTATTGATGCTTCTCTGATTCCCTATGTGGTCGACTCGACGATTACCAAGCATGGCAAGTATCTTCCGCTTACTGAGATTATGGTGATTAGTGAAGAGCAAGCCCAGCTAGAGCCTGCTGATTATTATTTGTTAACCATTTGGAACTACAAGGATGAAATTATTAAGAAGGTACGTGAATCGGGGAATCAAACCTCTCAATTTATTCTCCCACATCCTTATATTCAAGTAGTGGACTCGTCCTTTACTTTATCGAATGACTTGGGTGAGAGGATGTACGCATAGAATATGGACACTACTATCAGCAGAACTATTAACAGAACTAGTGACAAAGCCAAAGAACAAGACATAGCAGATAATACACAACAGGTATTACGTGACTATATCCAACAGCACGGTAAACACTGTATGGCGTATTCCTCGCTACAAAAAGGTTTGGAGTATGAGGTAATGGAAGGGGTCGGATTTATTGCCTATAAATCATTTAAGCACTTCTTCTGGTCAAGAAAAGGTACAAAAGTGGTATTGGCAGACCCCGTTTGTGATGAAAAGAATAATGAGCGGTTGGTGACTCACTTTATAAAGAAATATAGCAATGTGGTGTTTCTACAAGCATCAGATACTCTGGCAAAACTGTTAGATAGTATGGGATATGAAGTTAATCAATTCGGTATCGAAACTGAGCTAGATATTCAAAATTACACCCTTAAAGGTAAACACCGTAGCAAGCTTCGTCAATGGCGTAATAAGTGTGAGCGAGAGCAAGTAGTCGTTAAAGAAGGACTCTTTGAAAGTAATGATTTAAGCACAATAAAAGAGCTATCAGCCGCTTGGGTTAAGCGTAAAGGAGGGCATGAGTTGACCATGCTAACCCGACCTTTGTGTTTACAAGCAGAACCAGATGTTCGTTATTTTAGCGCTTATCAAAATAATAACTTAATCGGTTTCTCAGTGTTTGACCCCATTTACTCAAAGGGTAAAGTGACAGGTTATTATCACAATATAGATCGTTTAGATCATCAAGCACCGCATGGTACAGGTGCGTATATGCTATTGCAGGCAATGGATGTATTTAAAGCAGAAGGCAAGCAACTCATCTCTTTGGGGATGTCCCCTCTTTATAGTATTAAGCGAACACAATACCGTTATAACAACTTTCTACATGAAGCGCTCTTTTTTACCTTTAAGAATCTTGGGTTTATTTATCCTTTTAAAGGTAACGCAGGTCATAAAAAGAAGTTTCATGGCTCTACTAAGCCTGTATTTTTTAGTAGTATCAAAGGCAATAGTTTGTGGCAACTACTAGTCGCTTTAAAAGCAATTGATTTGTTTTAAACAAGATTTATTCTTAGAGCAGGATGCGTTAAGGAACCTCTGATTAACTCTGATCGGAATTTCTGAGAGGTAGAATTTGTCAGATTTTTGATAGAAAAGTTAGCAATAGCCGTAGCTATTGGTCACTTTTATAGCGAAAACCTGGCAGATTCTAGCCTCAGTAAAACGAATCATGAGTTGATCAGAGGTTCCTTAAAGGAATGTACGTATCAAAGTTTCACAAATCAGTCCCGCAACATCTAGTGGCAGGAGCGCCATTTTATGAGTGAATTTATCCCCCCATACCCTAAACGCCATGCAAAGGATTTAAACCCATTGCAGGTTTTGTTCTATGCAAAGAAAGATCTCCTTTCTATCTGGCCAGAGTCTGCCTTTAGCCAAGAATTCATGCAGGAGAAAATCCTCAAGCAACACGTTTTTGTCGCGAATACCCCCGATGTGATTAAGCATGTTTTTGTAACAAAGCACAAAAATTATGAGCGCAAGAGTATGCAAATGAAGCGTGCTTTAGAGCCATTACTTGGTGATGGTTTATTCATAAGTGACGGGGAGACATGGAAATCCCGCAGAGGTATGCAAACCCATTTATTTGATAATCAACATATTCAGTTATATAGCAAGAGTATGATTGAAACCATCAACGAAATGGCTGATCAATGGGCTGAATCCTCTTCAGGTAGTGAAATAAATGTTCACACTGAAATGGCAAAATTGACCGCTGAGATCATCTCTCGAAATTTATTCGGTGCCGAGCTTGGAGCTGAAAATGCTGATGCTGTAGTCAATGCTTTCGCTGATTACCAGTCAGTCATCAATCAGATGTCATTGTCCAACTTTTTGGGTCTGCCTGACTGGATGCCCAATGTGAGTGGCAAAATAGGTAAGGCACATAAATCTGCAAAAAATATACATCGTATTGTTGATGAGATTTTGGCGAAAACAGAAGCTGGTGGACATAAAGATACACTTGCATCGTACTTGATGCAGGCTAACAAGGAAGGTCATGTGGGTTGTCCCGCATCTGGAGCCATCACACGTGAACAAATCCGCAACGAAATTATCGTATTGTTTATGGCAGGGCATGAAACGACTGCAAATGTGTTGGCTTGGGCATGGTATTTAATTTCAAAATCTACTGATGTAGCTAAAAAGTTTTATGCGGAAATTGATGAAGTCATCGGAGACTCTGAAGCGAGTTTTGAGGATGTAAATAAGCTCGTTTATACACGTGCGATATTAGATGAGACCATGAGGTTATACCCTCCTGTACCGATTCTATCGCGACAGTCTCTTCATGAAGATGAAATACGCGGAAGAAAGATCCCGCCTAACTCTATTATGTTAGTGGTGCCTTGGTTGATTCAGCGACATAAAAAATTCTGGGATAAACCCGATCATTTTATACCAGAGCGTTTTTTACCTGGCGCACCAAAACCCATAAAGTTCACCTATTTACCGTTTAGTGCTGGGCCAAGAGTCTGTATTGGAAAATCGTTTGGTCTAACCGAATCAGTCTTGTCATTAGCTATATTGGGAAAACGTTTTCGCCTGGAAATGGATCAAGGAACTGAGGTAGTGCATGAATGTAGATTGACGCTAAGACCTAAAGGTAAAATGCCTATGCGATTAATGCATCGTTAGATTTTCACCCTATCGAATCAGAATGCGTGCCTTTATAGGTCTAAGAGTGCTAAACCTTTGGCTTAGGAGGCACATAACGCACCCAGTTATAAGATTCATCCTTTTTAGCTTTTATCCAGTACAAATCCGCAGAATTTCTCCAAGCATCAAGGATAATAGCTTCGCTAATTTTTTGGCCTTTTGCCCGTATGCTAGGCACATTATGTTCTAAAAGTTTTCCTTGATAAGACATCATACGTTCTAAGGTTAGCGTCTTGTATGGACGATCAAGGTGCTTCGTTAAATCTTGTGCGAAGTGGTAACAAAGCCCTTTCTTACGAACGCCTGCATTAACCATTTGATTCTGGTAGTTAGGCGGAGTCATTAGCTGGTACTCGTTAGCAAGCACTTTGGGGTAGAGTATTGCTTCATAGGCAACAAGTTGTGCTTCAGCCTTATCAACATCAGGAGACAAAGCCATGATGTCTTCTGCTAAATCATGTATTTTTATTTTATCGGTTGAGGTAATCGCTGGATAGTGAGTATGTCTGTCGCTATCAACGCTAATGTTGTCAAAGTGGATAGGGGAGATATACATACACCCCGATAGGATTAATACGACGGTGCATAAAAATAAAGTGATAAGGTTTGTAATGTGTGCAGTTTTAAAGGCGTTCATACCAGTAATCGTTTATTAGGGAACATGAAGGATAGCTTCTTTTTTAGAAAAAACCACATAAGGTTCTGCTTTTCTAGGAGTATACCTTACCCATGGATAGCCATTATCCTCTTTTAGTTTTACCCAAGACAGGGTAGCTGAATTAATCCATGCATCAAGCGCAATGGCTTCACGTATGTTTTGCCCTTTTGCTCTAATGCTAGGTACATGATGTTCCTTAGGCTTTCCTTGATAAGCCATTACGCGTTCTAAGATAAGTGTTTTATAGGGTCTATCCAAGTGTTTCATCATGTCTTGTGCAAAGTGATAGCAATGTCCTTTTTTACGCTTACCCGCATTAACCAATTGGTTATGGTAATTGGGTGGTGACATAAGTTGATATTGATTTGCTAATACCTTTGGGTATAACACGGCTTCATAGGCTACTAAATAAGCTTCTGTTTTATCAACGGAGGATGATAAGTTTGAGATGTCTTTAGCTAGTCTTCGAATTTGTCGTAGATCTTTTGGTGTAATTGCAAGATAGTGAGTGCGTTTGTTGTGATCGACTGAAATTTTATTAAAGTGAACATGAGTGCGTGGCTTAAGTGCACTACAACTGGAAAGTGTTAAAATCGTAAAGCTAAAAACAATAACCTTTAGTAGGTATGTTGTTTGGAAGTGCATGATATTGCTCCATCCTCATTAGAACTTAAAACTAGTTTAACTATTTCTAATATAGGGAGTTATGATGTACAAAATAAATAAGGGGACGCATCCTTGCGAACTAACAGAACATCCTTGCATTTGAAGAAGATATATTGTTTTGGCTTTTTGTTTTTCTCAAAAAATACCGTACGCGCGTTTTTTTCTGATGAAGCGGATGATCTTGTTTTTTTACGTTCAGCTTCCGCTGCAATTAGTAAAGGTTTTAGTGAAAATGATAAAATCGCCTGTTGGGGAAAACGCGGAGAATTAGAGGCAAAGAAACTAGCGAGCCAGTTTAATAGTCCTATATGGCGTGTAGAGGACGGCTTTGTAAGATCAGCAGGTTTAGGCTCTGATTATTCGCCACCTGTTTCATTAGCTATTGATAAGTCAGGTATCTATTATGATGCTTCAATGCCTAGCGATATCGAAAACATGTTGCAATATGATGATTTTAACGAGGAGTTATTAAATCGTGCTTACCGTATTAAGAAGCTGCTAGTTGATCAATCTATTAGTAAATACAACCTTGGCTGCTCTTTGCAAAATGATTTTAAAGAAGCCATAGCAGACAGAATAGTTCTGTTAATTCCTGGACAGGTTGAGGATGACGCCTCTATCCAAAAAGGCACAGTTGATATCAAAACAAATACTGACCTTATAAAATCAGTAAGAGCATCACACAAAGAAGCGTTTATCATTTATAAGCCACACCCTGATGTGGTGAGTGGCAATCGAATGGGCATGGTTTCCCCTCATATTACCCAGCAATACTGCGATCTGGTATTAGACGATGTAAGTATTACAGAGTGTTTAGCACTGGCGGATGAAGTGCATACCATGACTTCATTAGTGGGCTTAGAAGCCTTGATGCGTGATTGCAAAGTCTACTGTTATGGTTTGCCTTTTTATGCAGGTTGGGGGCTAACACATGATAGTCATCAGTTAGATAGGCGTACACGTAAACTCACTTTAGATCAGTTGATTGCCGCTACCTATATTCTCTATCCGCGCTATATAAATTGGCAGACAGAACAATTTTGTACGCCTGAATTAGCGATTGAGCAGATAGCTAGCGAAATTCAACGGCAGGGGGGGAAACAAAGTAATAAAGTGGGACGTTTTCATAGGCAGCTTCGTAAGTTGATGAATATGGGCAGGGGTATAGTAAAAGGGTTGAATACAAAATGACTATCAACGTTTACTTCAAAATTAAATTAGGATGATTTTATCTCAGCCCTGCTTCAGTCTAACCAAAAGAAGGGCTGTTATTTGGATTATCCAGGTATAGCTATTTAGCTTTTTTATCCTTATCTACTGTAATCACAGTCAGTCCCAAAGAAGCCCAACTTTGCATGCCTCCACGGTAATATTTTATCTTAGCTGCAGGGTAGCCCATCGCTAGTAATTTACGGATAGCTGTAGGTGATTGTCCACACCAAGCGCCATTGCAGTACATTACTAAGGTTTTTGCATTGCTATAATTGAAGGTTTCCCCTGTGATAACGTCAAATTGATCTTCCATTATTTCCAGGGTGCTGGATGATTCTTTAAATTGGGTAAAGGGAATATTGACCGCTCCAGGGATCATGCCACTACGCTCAACCCAAGCAGGTGTGCGTGAATCAATGACAATGATGGATTCATCGCCATCAGACATTTTCTTTATGTAGTCGATCATTTCACGTTCACCAATGGTCTCGACTTTATGGGGTTCAAATGGGAACATCGCTTGTATAGAGCCACGCGTTGTTTTGCGGTAGAAGGCAACAATCTCATTGCTTTTATCTTGTGCACGCATGATTTTGATGTCTTTGCCATTGTGTTTAACTTCAACACCTAACAAGCCATGGGTGATCATTACTTGTTTGCTTTCTTTCTCCTGTGCAAGTGCAATTTGTGGCGGTAATAGGAAAATGGCAACAAGTGGCAATAAGGCTGTGAAGCTAGTGGTTTTTCTCATGAACGGCTCCTAGGTGAGTAATGTTAAAGTGAGACCTTTGCACGAAAGATATGACGGATAACAAAGGCTTAAATTTCCCACATTTTGTCTAAAAACTCGGCCAATAGCTCGGCTATTACCCTCCTTTTTAGACAAAATCTGAAAAATTACGCTCTTTTTTCTCTCGCCATACTTTCATGCAAAGGTCTAAAAGTATTTATATTTGTACATATGATACATAAGAGCAAGGTATCTTTACTATATATTCTCAAAGAGGGGTAGTTTATAATAAGGCTAAGTTCTCAACGGGGTCTGTCCTTGTTTTTATATAAGCTCTCCTCACAGCCTGATCTACTCGCTCTTCACCGAGTAAACCCTGAACGCTACCCTTTTTTATTGGAACGTAGCTCTTTTGCAGAAACCTCTCGTTATAGCTTGTTATTTGCCTTTCCTGAAGAAAGTTTGCGGGTTGAATATGATGCTAAAACGCCTTTTACACAACACTTTGATGCCTTATTCGATGAACACAAAGTTACTCATGTCGTTGATACTGATCTTCCCTTTACTGGGGGATGGTTTGTTTATTTAGGCTATGAGCTGGCAGGTCAAGTAGAGCCTGTTTTGGAGCTTAAGCCTGATGTGTTTCAGCTACCTTTAGCTATTGCGACTCGTGTTAAAACGGCGATTATCATTGATCATCTTAAAGCTGAGTCTTGGTTTGTCAGTGAACGAGAAGATGCAGAAGAATTCCAACAAGTTAAAGCCGATTTAGATAATGCCTTACCTGTTGTAGCTGATACCTTGGCGATTGAGTTGACGGAGGATGATCCTAAGCAATATCTTGAGGGTGTGGCTAAAATCTCTGAGTACATTAAGTCGGGTGATGTGTTTCAGGTTAATTTATCGCGCGCGTGGAATGGTGAGTTTTCACATGAAGTGGATGCGGCGCAGATTTATTCAGGCTTGCGACAAGCCAATCCAGCTCCTTTTTCTGCATTAGTAAAATATGCTGATTTTTCTATTATTAGCTCCTCGCCTGAGCGTTTGGTGCGCGTTACCGATCGTCTTATTGAGACCCGACCTATTGCAGGAACCCGCCCGCGCAGTGATGATGCACAAAAGGATGAGCGCTTGCTGCAAGAGTTGATTTCACATCCGAAAGAACGTGCTGAACACATTATGCTGATTGATTTGGAGCGTAATGACATGGGGCGAATTTGCCAACCTGGTACGGTTGATGTAAATGAACTGATGACGGTTGAAACCTATGAGCATGTGCATCACATTGTTTCGAATATTCGAGGCAGGTTGCAACAGCAGGTTACTCCGGGCGATGTCATTAATGCAGTTTTTCCGGGTGGAACAATTACGGGTTGCCCTAAGGTTCGTTGCATGGAAATTATTGCTGAGCTTGAGGGAATTGGGCGCGGGCCTTATACGGGATCAGTGGGTTACATCAATCATTCGGGTGATATGGATTTGAATATTCTGATTCGTACGATGGTGATGAAGGGTAAACAACTTAACTTCCGTACGGGTGCAGGTATTGTTTATGACTCGATTCCGCAGAATGAAGTGGAAGAAACGCGTCATAAAGCTAAAGGCTTGCTAAGGACATTTTTTAGTGATTAGCCCGTTTACATGGGTCAATGGTAAGGCTACCGATTCGCTTGCGGTGAGTGATAGAGGGTTGCAATATGGAGATGGTGTGTGGGAAACCATCGCGATCAAACAAGGGCAAGCGGTACAGCTTGCTGCGCATTTGTTTCGCTTAAAGCGTGGCTTAACAGCACTGGCTATTGAGGGTGTTGATGAAGCCTTGTTGAAGCAAGAAATTAGTCAATATATTGCTCAGTGTGTGACTTCACCGAGTTCGGGTGCTGCTGCGGTTCTAAAGGTCATTATCACGCGTGGTTCAGGGGGGCGTGGTTATAGTCCACTGGGTTGTCACACTCCGACGCGAATACTATCGTTGCATCCATGGCCTGATTACCCTGATAGCTATTCCAGAGAAGGCGTTGATATCACCTTATGTGAAACACGTTTGTCACATAACCCTCAACTTGCGGGTTTTAAGCACCTTAATCGACTAGAACAAGTGCTCGCGCGAGCAGAAGTAGGTTCTGACTTTCAAGAAGGTTTGGTTAGGGATTATGACGATCATATTATTGAAGCAACGATGAGCAATGTATTTGTTGTGAAAGATAGCCAAACAGTAATAACCCCCGATTTAAAGAACTGCGGTATAGAGGGAATAGCGCGCTCATGTATAATTGATTGCCTCGGTGAAATGGGTATTGAAGTAAAAATCGGAGCTGTTTCTCTAACAGAGATCGAACAAGCAGAAGGCTTGTTTTTAAGTAACTCCGTCATGAAAATATGGCCTGTTAGGAAGTTTCGTGATATTGGCTACCAAATAACTGATAGCATTAAAGAATTACAAAAAAGGATTGCAGTAATATTATGAAAGCAATAGGTTCATTTATTAAAGGATTATTTTTTCTGGCGATTGTTGCCGCATTAGTGGGAGGTTTCTATGTCTATACTCAGTATACGGGCTATCTAAAACAGCCTATTCAACTGAATGCAGAGACAATCTCTTATGAAGTGAAAAGAGGCAGTAGTATTCGCAGAGTAGCAAAAGAGCTGGAAGCTCAAGGCGTGATGAAACCTGCACTGTATTTTGTGGCGCTGGCTAAGTTGAACAAGCAAACCAGCAAATTGAAAGCAGGAGAGTACCAGCTAACAGCAGGTATGAAACCCACAGATGTGTTGAACTTAATCACTTCAGGTAAAGCCGTACAGTACAAACATACTATTATTGAAGGTAAATCATACAAGCAACTGGTTGCTTCTATTAAGGCGAGTGAAGTCTTGCAACATACGTTGAGCGATGAAGATTTTGCCAATATTATGCAAAAGATAGGCAGTGATTTTGTGCATCCTGAAGGCGCTTTCTATGCGGATACTTATAACTTTCCAAAAAATACGACTGATCTGGATTTCTTGAAACGCAGTCATAAGATGATGCGAGAGAAGTTGCAAGAAGCTTGGGAAGGCCGTTCTCCTGAAGCTTCTATTAAAACCCCTTATGAAGCGTTAATTTTAGCGTCTATTGTGGAGAAAGAAACGGGTGATGAGTCTGAACGACCTATGATTGCACGTGTATTTATTAATCGTTTGGATAAGAATATGTTACTGCAAACAGACCCGACGGTAATTTATGGAATGGGTGATGCTTATGATGGCAATATACGTAAAAGAGATTTAACGCGAGACACGCCTTATAACACTTATACACGCGCTGGTTTAACGCCAACACCCATAGCAACGCCAGGTAGAGCTGCGCTTCATGCAGTGATGCATCCCGCTGAAGGCAAAGCACTTTATTTTGTGGCTAGAGGTGATGGCTCAGGTAAATCGTATTTTACGAATAGCAATGCAGAACATAATAAAGCGGTAGCTAAGTATCTGCGTAACCAGCGTAATTTACGAAGCAATAAACAATAAATCACAAATAATGGATAGTTTGATGGCTCGACGTGGAAAATTTATAACAATAGAAGGGGTTGAAGGAGCTGGTAAGACAACGAATATTCCTTTTATTCAACAACTGTTGGCTGATAAGTCGGGGGTTGAGGTTGTGCATACCCGCGAGCCAGGCGGGACAGAGCCAGGTGAGGCTATTCGAGAGGTGCTCATTTCTACAGAGCTACCTGCAATGCACCATGATACTGAATTGTTATTGATGTTTGCTGCCCGCGCTGAGCATGTCAGAAAGAAAATAGAGCCTGCTTTAGCGGATGGAAAATGGGTGCTTTGTGATCGGTTTACGGATGCAAGTTATGCTTATCAGGGTGGTGGCAGGGGTATCTCACTTGAACGTATCGCACAACTTGAAAACTGGGTACAAGGCGATTTACGACCTGACTATACGATTTTGTTTGATGTCGATGCCGATACAGGCTTAGGCAGAGCGCGTAGCCGTGGGGAAGCGGATCGTTTTGAAGAGGAGGATATCGGTTTTTTTAATCGTGTACGTGATCAGTATTTAACAATGGCAAAAGAACATCCTCAACGTTATCGGATGATTGATGCCAGTGTGGATTTGCAAGCTGTTCAACTGCAAATAGAACAGGTTATTAACAATTTTAACTAGTGAAAAAATGAAATAACATGAGCAAAACCACTTCAAACCTACCCAACCCATCAACTAGCGAACTTAAACATGTCTATTCGTGGCAGCAATCGCAGTGGAATAAGCTATTAGCTACTCGCAATGCGGATCATTTGCCTCATGCTTTATTATTGGCGGGAAGTGATGGTACGGGTAAGACTGATTTTGCACATGTGTTAGCGAATAGTTTACTCTGCGAACAGCCCAGTGCTGATGGTTATGCTTGTGGTGAATGTATCAGCTGTAACGTCAAAAAGAGTAATGCGCATCCCGACTATAAATATGTGGGTTTGCCTGAAGGTAAACAGCAAATCCCCGTTAAAGCGATTCGTGAATTAACAGAGTTTTTAGTGCTCAGTCGCAGTTATGAGGGATACCGAGTGGTAGTCATCAGTGCTGCTGACAGGATGAATCTTAATGCATCCAACAGCTTACTTAAATCACTGGAAGAGCCACCACCCAAAACGGTCATTATCTTAGTGGCAGACAAGCTTGGCACGTTGCCGATTACGATTCGTAGCCGTTGTCAGGTTGTTTCTATGCCTACACCTGATCAAACAACCGCTTTGCAGTGGTTGCAACAACAAGAGCTACAGAATGCTGCTGAGATGATGTTAAGCCTAGCGGATAATAAACCGTTGCTTGCATTGTCGCTTGATAATGATGAGGAGTTACTGAGTCAACGCAATAAATTTGCTCAAGATGTGATGGCGGTGTTGCAACAACGTCGTAGTGTTACTGAAGTGGCTAAAGACTGGGATAAAGCGGATTTAGATAGGCTACTGAATTGGCAACTAAAGTGGATTCATGCAGTTGCTAAGATGCAAGCGGTACAAACAGAGGGTAATGAAAAGGTTAATAAATTCTTAGCGTATATTCAATCTAGTATCAGCAGCACAGCCTCTTTCTGGAAGCTGTATAGCGATTTATTACATTTAAAGTCGATGACCAGTTATCCATTAAACCGCCTGATGTTTATAGAATCAATGCTACTATTATGGAGTGATGTCGGAAGACCCCAATCCTCTCGATAATCCATCCCCAATAATAAAAACACAATAATAAGAGGTCACATCATGCAGTCAGAAGCAGTGATGGATGTAGACAAACCCGAAGTTACCGACTTACTTCAACTATCCATAAGAGACAAAATAGCCTTGCACTCCCACTATATGCCCTTTATTCGGCATGGCGGTATTTTCATTCCAACAGACAGTACCTATCAATTTGGAGAAACTATAGGAATGGTTCTGCGCTTTTTAGATCGTGGTAAGAAGTTAGTCATTACAGGAAAAGTCGTATGGGTTTCGCCACAATCCAGTAACCATAACAGTCATAACCCCGGTGTAGGTTTACAATTTGTAGGCAATACGCGTAAAGATATACAAAAAGCGATTGAAGCTTATTTGGGTGATTTAGCAAAAAGGCCAGCATTGCACCAAGCCTATTAGCGCTAACTCATTAAGTTGTAACAAACAAAAGCCACTCTAGTTCTCCTAACCTAGAGTGGCTTTTTGTTTTTAGCTGGAATATTATTTTAGCTAGAGTATGAAGCCATAGCAGCATTAACCGCTTTACCCGAGTTAATATCCGCTCCCATATCAGTTAATACCGCATCCAAAGCACCCAAGCAATTTAGTACATTCTTTTGGTTGCTTGCAAAGCCCATTAGGCCAATTCGCCAAATCTTACCCGCCATTGGACCAAGGCCTGCACCAATTTCCAGGCTATAACGGTTTAATAACTCAGAGCGAACTTTTGCTTCATCAGTCCCTTCGGGGAACTGGATGGCATTAAGCTGTGGTAAACGATCTGCTTCATCAACAAAGAAAGAAAGTCCCATTGCTTCAACCCCCGCCTTTAGTGCTTGATGGTTGTTATCGTGTCTTGCCCAGGCATTTTCTAACCCTTCTTCCTGAAGGATAACTAATGATTCATGCAGACCGTAAAGTGCGTTAATAGGTGCTGTGTGGTGATAAGAACGTGAACCGCCATCACCCCAATAATCCATCACAAGATTTAAATCCATAAACCAGCTTTGTACTTTGGTTTTACGGTTCTGAATTTTTTCAATGGCGCGCTCATTAAAACTAACAGGTGAGATACCCGGTGTACAAGATAAGCATTTCTGCGTGCCAGAATAAATAGCGTCTATTTCCCACTTGTCTACTTTAAGGGGTGAGCCACCTAATGAAGTCACCGCATCAACGATAGTAAGACAATCATATTTATGTGCTAATGAAACGAGTACTTGTGCATCAGAGATAGCACCTGTAGAGGTTTCAGCATGTACAAAAGCAACAATTTTAGCATCGCTATTTTCAGCAAGAGCCGTTTCTAGTTTGTCAGGGTCAACAGGCTTCCCCCAATCATCCAGAACCATAATGGCTTCGCCACCACAACGTTCTACGTTTTCTTTCATACGACCGCCAAACACACCGTTTTGGCAAACGATAACTTTATCACCTGGCTCAACCAGATTAGCAAAACAGGTTTCCATGCCCGCAGAACCGGGTGCAGAAACTGGCATCGTTAATTTGTTTTCTGTTTGGAATGCGTATTTTAAAAGCGTTTTGGTCTCATCCATCATGCCAACAAATGCGGGATCAAGGTGGCCAATCGTTGGGCGAGCCATGGCTTCCAGTACACGTGGGTTTACATCAGAAGGGCCTGGTCCCATGAGTGTACGAACAGGTGGGTGGAATGATGAAATGGTCATGCGGTCTTCCTATCTAGTCAAAAATCAAACGGGGATGATAACGGTAAAAGTTAATCTAACCAAGAAACCCGAATTCCTATAGTTAATATATATTGAGACCTTTGCACGAAAGATTGGGCTATCAGAAATGACTATAGCCACCTATGATCCTAGAAAATGCAGTTGGACAACATGTAGTGCAACCCTGTTGGGCTGACTAGCTATATGAAAAAAACTCATTAAGGATCAACCATTAATTCCTTTTTTCATTACGCCATTCAGCCCAACAGAATCACCCTACAAACTGTCCAACTGCGTTTTCAAGGATTATTTGTTACACTTTAAATTTATTTTACTAACAATGTCCTTATATGCCGTCTTTACCGATACAACATGTTTTTGTTGCTGGTTTATTTGAACCTTTACACCTGTGGCAAAGGGATTTTGAATTTACGCCAACTGCTCCTTTATTGATAAACAAGCTGGCAAGTTTAAAAGCAAGAAAGAGTAATCATCAAGATTTACTTACTTCTATTTATGATGTTTTAGCTAATAGCTATAAAGGTGATAACAAAGCAACAGATCAGTCTATAGAATCTCACGCCCATGCCTGTTATCAATACGAAATAGGCGAGTTGGATATTTCAAAAGATGTGCTGTGTGCAATGCCAATAGAACTAGAAGCGGGTATGAGTGATATTGTCATAGGGCAAGACCCTGTTGATGATCTGACAGCGGATGAGCAACGGCAATTTTTACAGTTGTTAAATGGTCACTTTAACCAGGATGGTTGGGAGTTTGTAGTTTCTGATAAAGGCAATTGGTTCTTACTATTACCTAAAAATACTAAGCCCAATGAAACTATACCTATTCAGGATGCATTAGGTGCTAGTTTACGTGGCCTGGTTGAAGGCAATGAAGATATACAATGGAGTCAGCAGTTAAATGAATTGCAGATGCTTTTGTTTAGCTCGCAGACTAATCAGCAAAGAGAGCAAAACCGACAGAGAACGATTAGTAGTTTTTGGCTTTGGGACGTTAATATTACGCCCGTTAGTATTTCTAATACGTCGAAAAGTCATCTGGAGTTTATGGTCGGTGGTGGTTATGAAGGACAAGTGATCGCTAATACCTACCATATAGACTGGAATGCGGATATAGCTTATGAAGGTTCGCAGAAAACAGGCTCTGGCGTATACATTTATAATGACTTACAGCTTTTAGCAAGTAGAAACGATTTAGAAGGTTGGCAACAAAAGCTTTCTGAGATTGAGCAATCTTTAGTAGCTTTACTTGATAATGACGCAATGCATACCATTATTTACGGAGGTCGTGCGCTTTCCTGGAGCTCACTTGATAAAAACAAATGGCGTTTTTTTTCTAGACGTAAGAAAACGTTGTTAGAACTAATTTAATCAAACAGATAGCTTCGTGCTATGGTTGGAGCAATATATGAAATATGAAATTGAAGTAGAAAATATCCGCTGTGGCGGTTGTGCCAGTACCATTTCTAAAAAACTATTAGAAAACGAAGCGATTCAATCTGTTGATGTGCAAATTGAAGATCAAATCGTAGTAGTTGAGTCGGATGATGAGTCTGCAAAGCAATCTGCTGTTGATATCTTACTAAGTTTGGGTTACCCAGAAAAAGGCAGTGTCGAAGGTATCGCAGCGCTTAAGGGGAAGGCTAAATCAGTGGTAAGTTGTGCTGTTGGTAAGATGGGTTAGAGAGGCTGTGCAAGTATTCAAAAAGGTCCCGCTTTAGAAAGAGGGTTAGGTAGATTTGAAAATTAGAAATAAATGCTGAAGTATCAGAATATTACTGACTTTTGTTAAATCCCCCTCAGTCCCCCTTCAAAAAGGGGGAGGCTAAAAGTGAATATTTTCACAGTCTTTAAAGGAAGCTCTTGTATCTGATTAAGGTCGTAATTTCTGAATGATAGAATTTGTCAGGTTTTTGATAGAAAAGCTGGCAAATTATAGTCTCAGAAAAAAGAACCATGACTTGATCAGAATTCCTAAAGGGGGGGGGGCTAATTAGCTATTGAACCAGTAAATTCAAAGGAGTATAGAAAATGCGAGCAACAAGTAGAGGAAGGAATTTTTTTGGTGGCTTATTAGCCTTTATGTTGCTGATTCTTTATTCATCAATACTAATCTACATGATGATGCAAGTTGTTGATTGTGGAGAAGCCGTCTCTGCTGCTTGCAAATCCATTGATGAAAATCAAGGGATGATCTACGTGGTTACGACCATTGGTGGACTGATATCCGCTTTAGTCATCACCGAGCTTGCGATAACGCCAGCAGGTAAAAATATTGCACATCGTTTTATGGAACCTGCCGATGCCTCTGCACCACCTCCTGCGACGTCAGAGAAAATAGTACGCGGTGCTATTACAACCCTGACATACTCCTACCTAATATCATGGGTAATGCTGGGTGTCGGCGCGTTAGTGATTGGTGTAGTGTTGTATCCTGAAGTAAGTATTACAGTACGTGCTATGGGCAATACCTGGTTAGGCTTGGCAGTCGCTGCTGGTTATTCTTATTTTGGTATTAAGAGTTAGTTAGAGTAGGCAGAAGGCTTAAGGGCATCTCTATTAATTCATGGTTCGTTTTACTGAGGCTAGAATTTGCTATATTTTCGCTATAAAAGTGACCAATAGCTGCGGCTATTGCTAACTTTTCTATCAAAAACCTAACAAATTCTATCTCACAGCAACTCCGACCAGAATTAATAGAGATGCCCTTAGTTTGAAACTAAACCTTTAAGCTTCACTAAATCTTGAGTCTTTAAGTCTGATATCAGGCTATAGCGCATGCCGTCGTTATTCCATTGCACAAGATTGTATCCTTTATAATGAGCAATTCGATCGCTTGCCGCTGTCTCTGGTTTAGGTGAAATATACAAATTAATCGTATGTTTGCGATGCCGATAGATCAGAGCCGCTACACTTTCCCCTGATAAATAATCTAACCTTCCCCCCGCTAGTGGAAACCCTTGGCGCGTAAAATCACGAACTTTGGGTGAAAATCCTAAACGTCCATTAAACCATGGTTTAACATTGTGGCTATCAGAAGAAGCAATATCTAATAAATGCCCCGCTGTGAGTGATTGTACATGGGAGGCTACCAGCATTTCTTGCTCGCTCTCTTTGCCGTGAAAGATGGATGTACTTTGAGTAAAGGGCAGTGAAAATATCCCTAAAAATAAACCCACAAGCAGAGCAGGTACGCTGTATGCCAATGCAGATGATAGTGAGAACCATGAAGCTGTTTTTTCTTCATCGTGTAATGAATGGGCCAAACGTGCTTTTAAATGCTTAGGAGCTGTATGTTGGATCTGTTTTGATTGAAGTAGCTGGGAAGTTTCATGAAGACGTTGATATGCCTTTTGACAGCTCTCACAATTGTGTAAATGCTCTTCAATAGCGGCATGTCTGTCGTTATAGAGCGCCTTTTCTGTTTTGGAGTCTAGATAGCTATCCAGATATTTTAGTGTGTCTTTACAGTTCATAACTCTTCCCCTTTATGTCGTTCCCATTGCTTGGCTAACCTTGATCTGGCTCGTGCCAATCGAGACATCACCGTGCCTTGGGGAATACCAATCACTTTAGCTATTTCTTTATAAGATAGCCCCGACATTTCACGTAGAACAATGGTTTCTTTATATTCAACGGGTAGCGCTTCGATTGCTTGGACCACTAAATGTTGTGAATACATTTTTTCAATTTCTTGTTCGGGTGAGAGAATATTTTGTAGTTCATCAAAGTATTCCTCTGTAAGGTTGTTAGTACTTTGCTCATCAAAAGAAATACTTTGGTATAAGCTTTGGCGGTGTTGTTGCATCCATGAATAGCAAGTGTTGCGTGTGATCGTTAAAACCCAGGAGCGTGCGTTGGTATCAATATAACTGTCAAAGGCACGGTAGGCTTTTAGATAAGCCTCTTGCACAATATCTTCAGCATCATTGTCGTTGCCTGATAAATAACGGGCAAGGTTGTAAGCCGCATCAAGGTGAGGTTGAAACAATCGCTCAAACTGTTTTCGTTTTTTATTTCCAAACAAGGTGCTCTCTCCATGTTCTGCCTTCTCGTACAGTTTCATACCAATGTACAGCTTCATACCAATAACTAATAAACTGCTTTAAGCGTCTTTTTATTCCCGTTTATTGCGTATCCATTAAAAAATATTTAAATGGGAATATTTAAGTAGTCAGCTGAGTTATTAAGTTAATAGGGTTTTGTGAAGTAGCTCTGACTTATTAATAAGAGGATATACCATGAACATTAAAAGACGTGATTTTTTAAAAATAACTGCTTTTGGCGGTGCTGTTTTTTCGACAGGTTTATTTCAGCGAGCTGTATTTGCGGAATCAAAACAGGATGAATTTTATTTTGTACAGTTATCTGATACGCATTGGGGTTTTAACAATAAAAAGTTTAATGCTGATCCACAAGGTACATTACCCAAAGCCATTGAGAGCATCAATGCGCTTGACCCACAGCCTGATTTTGTCGTATTTACGGGGGACTTAACCCATACAACAGATGATGATGAAGTACGCCGTAAACGGCTTGCTGAGTTTCAGGAAATTTCTAAACAACTAAAGGCAAAAACGATTCATTACATGCCAGGTGAACATGATGCATCAATAGATGGTGGTAAAGCCTACAAAGAGTTTTTTGGTGATTTGCACTATACCTTTGATCATAAGGGCATTCATTTTATCGCTTTGGATAACGTCAGTGATCCACGTGCAAGAATCGGTGAGGAGCAATTAAAGTGGCTTGAAGAAGACCTTAAACAACATGATAAAAATGCTCCCATAGTAGTGCTTACTCATCGTCCCTTATTTGATTTAGCTAAAGAATGGGGTTGGGCCACTACCGATGGAGATAAGGCCATGGAATTGTTAATGCCTTATAAAAACGTCACTGTTTTTTATGGTCATATTCATCAGGAACATCATCACACAACAGCTCATATTCAACACCATTCTGCTAAGTCACTTATCTTTCCGTTACCTGCACCAAAGTCAGTTCCTAAAAAACACAAAATAGCTTGGGATACCGATCATCCCTATCGTGGTTTAGGTGTTAGGAATATAGAAGTAGGAATGCCTTCTGCTAAATTTGATATTTACAATATAGATGTACTCAAATCAGCTAATACTAAGGTTTAGTATATGAAGTTGTTAAAATTTCTATTAGTACTGGTATTCGCTATTTTGATCTTTAGCGGAGCATTGATGATACCTAGTCAGTATAACAACGGTGATGATAGAAAGGCTGGGAGTGCAATGGGAGCTGAGGTTGTAAACGATGAAAATATGGTAAAAATAACGGCAAGCATGTGGAAATACGACCCGCCTCACATTGAGATTAAAAAAGGTAAACTCGTCATACTTGAGCTGACCTCACTTGATCGTTTGCATGGTTTTTATATTCCTGAATTTGATATTCGTGCGGATGTCATGCCCAATAAAACCATAAGGGTTGAATTAATGCCTGAAAAGATAGGTAACTATCCCTTTCTTTGTGATATTTTTTGCGGTGATGGACATGGTGAAATGAATGGTGTTATCCATGTGGTAGATTGAGCGCTGTAAGACTAGTACCCATAAGTATTTCTTGTGGGTACTAGTACTCCAGCAACTTAGGTTTGATGGATACAGAGCAATCCAAAGCGCTCAAGACAAGGCTTGGGTTGCAGGCAATGGTTGTTCCCTTGGCAAGACCCATAACGCCCAATGTCATTGACTTAAGCCGTAACCTATTGATATTCATAGCGCTCCTTTGCAGCACATATGGAATTTATGACGATCAGTTACCTTCTTTTTTCGGGTAAAACTTCTACCCGATCGTACAGAACATAAATCCTGTCCGATAGAGGATAACCACTCTCTAATTTCCTTACTACTTAGATTATTAAACAGCAGATGTATCAGTGTATTTTTCATAGCACTTAACGTAGAAACAAAGTTGATTTTATAGCTTAATAAGCGTCCCTTAACCGTTTTCTCCTTATACTCCTGAGCGGCATAGGTCGTGATCGCAGCCAGTGTCTGGCAGAGAACTCTTGCATGAAAATCTTGTTTAATGGCTAATACAGATCGCCCAGTAAAGTTCTCCATTTCAATCCCGTTTTTCTGCTTCTTATAACCTTCTTCAACTTGCCAACGTAGGTGGTATAAATCCTTAAAAGCTTTTAAAGGATAACGACGTTTATTCAATAGGTTAGTTATAAGAATGTATTCACCTTTAGTGGTTTTAATACGCAATAAACGGACGGTAATGTCGGTGGTCGATACGCCTTTTTCTTTACAGGTTGCCTTCATTTGATCACTCGCACTTAGCATCACAATAGCCTGGTGTTTATTAGAACGAGCGAAAGCTTTAGTCTCTTTGTTAAAGTCCTTTCTCGCCCTCATACAAAAATGACTTCCCTTGTCTTGATGGGCTGCAAATAACCAGAATGCAGGGTATCCACGATCATAAAGTGTCAGATCATCAGGGTGAGAATAAGCGAGATGTTGATAGGCTAAATCACGCTCACTATGTGTATAAGGTGCTAAATCAGCATCTAAAATAAGCCCCTGAAAGACATCATAGAGGCATGATCCTAATGCCATAGGAATAGCCTTTTCATATTGATTGGTCATCCCTCCATAAGTGGCATAAGCACCCACCTCATCAGGAAGTAAATATTTGCTGCCATCAACCGCTAATACGCGAAGACCTAGCCATGACTGGAGTGAATTATCCTTGTAAAAGTGCTGAGTAAGACGGTGACCCCCTATGTCAGGCTAGTTGTCACCCCTAAAATTTCATAAATCAGAGGGGCGGATAGGATCAAAGTATGGCTTATTCACAAGAACGCAAAGAAGCAATTCTTAAAAAATTATTACCGCCTGTCAA
>JALXAX010000198.1 GCA_026991755.1 Thiotrichaceae bacterium
TGACAGGCGGTAATAATTTTTTAAGAATTGCTTCTTTGCGTTCTTGTGAATAAGCCATACTTTGATCCTATCCGCCCCTCTGATTTATGAAATTTTAGGGGTGACAACTAGCCTGACATAGGGGGAACATCCCTGCCTATATTTTTCAGAAATGGATGTTGATGTAATTCATCATCACTTAACACTGCTATATCTGATGCACTATAAAGAATCGCCCATTGATCTGCCGTATAAATTCCTAGACGAAGCTGTCTAGAAGCTGTCTAGTTGAGCTTGGTACTTGATTGGCTGGACAACACACCCAACGCCCATAAAGCTGGTTATGACTGTAGATGGTTAAGCCATTGTCAAAACGAGTCAGCATGGCCTTGCCGTAGGTATCAATACTAGTCACCTTGCTATTGATAAACGCTTCTTCCCAGCGTTTCAACTGAGGCAGGCCAAACTCAACTCTCTTTAGCGGTTTATCGACGATGGCATTAGCTACTTCATCAGCAGCTCTACGAATTTCAGGACCTTCTGGCATTTCTTCTCTGAGGCTTAGGCCACGCTTTTAGCTTCATTCTCCAAACCAAAACCTTCATGTAAGCTTCGTACCGCCAACTCAAGATACTTCTCATCAACCACTACTGATACTTTAATCTCAGAGGTTGAAATCATGCGAATGTTAATACCTTCGTTAGCGAGGATTTCAAACATATCACGAGCCACACCAGCATGAGAGCGCATACCCACGCCGACAATAGAAACCTTGGCAATTTTATTATCGCCACCGCAAGTTCTTGCACCCATTTCATCAGCAAAAACGCAAAGTATTTCTTTTGCTTTCTCATACTCATTGCGATGCACCGTAAACGTAAAGTCGGTTGTGTTATCTGAGCCCATATTCTGCACGATCATGTCCACTTCGATATTAGCATCAGAAATAGGACCTAATATTTTAAAGGCGATTCCTGGCTCATCGGGCACACCTGTTACCGTTAATTGAGCCTCATCGCGGTTAAACGCAACGCCTCTAACAAGCACTTTTTCCATGATATCTTCCTCGCGAGTCACTAACGTACTCTTACATTGTTCATCTTCATCAAAACTCGACAATACGCGAATAGGCATATTGTATTTGTGGGCGAATTCTACCGCTCGAATTTGTAATACTTTTGATCCCTGACTTGCCATTTCGAGCATTTCTTCTAAAGATAGCTTAGGAATATGACGTGCATTAGGTACGACTCTAGGATCCGTTGTATAAACACCATCCACATCCGTATAGATTTGGCATTCATCGGCTTTTAAGGCAACTGCTAAAGCAACGGCAGTGGTATCAGAACCGCCTCTGCCTAATGTGGTGATATTGCCATTTTCATCGGCACCTTGAAAACCCGCTACAATAATTACTTTGCCATCATCCAAGTCTTGACGCATCGCGGAGTCTTCGATATCCATAATCCTGGCTTTGCTAAAGCTATTATCTGTCAGCACTTTAACTTGAGAGCCTGTATAGGATTTAGCGGGACAATTTTTACTTTCTAATGCCATCGCTAATAAGCCGATAGTGACTTGTTCACCAGTAGATAAAATAACATCTTGCTCGCGTGCTGAACCTCGCGGGTTAACAGCTTTAATAAGATCAATTAGCCGATTGGTTTCACCTGACATAGCTGAAACGACAACCACTACATCATTGCCTTTCTCTTTCCAGCGGATAATACGGTCTGCTACAGCTTGTATACGCTCTGCTGAGCCTACCGATGTTCCGCCATATTTTTGTACGATTAATGCCATACTGAATCTCTTTGTTACTTCCTTTTTGTTTATTTGTCGTGACTGGTGACTTGGTTGGTATTGTGCTGTTGACCTCCCCCTTTACAAAGGGGGATTGAGGGGGATTTAACAGTGATGGATACTTTCTATCTCAGCTTCAATCTCCCCTAACCCCTCTTTTCAAAGAGGGGAACTTTTTCCTTAATACGCTACCGCCATTTACATACTCTACGCTACGCTCTTTCTGCCACCCAGTCTTTTACAGAGTCTAACGCTACCGCTAAATTCTCTGGCTGACTACCGCCTGCTTGAGCCATATCAGGACGACCACCACCCTTGCCACCAATTTGATTGGCTACGAAATTGATTAATTCGCCTGCTTTTAGCTTGCTAGTTTCTGCTTTCGTAACACCAGAAATCAAGCTTACCTTATCGCCATTAACTGAAGCTAAGACGACTACACCCGCACCTAGCTTATTCTTTAACTGATCCACCGTTTCACGCATCATTTTCATATCCGCATCGTCAAGCTTTTTAGCTAATACTTTTATGCCATTCACATCTATTGCTTCTGATGTGAGATCCGATCCTGCTTGTGATGCCATTGATGATTTCATGGCAGTAAGTTGCTTTTCTAGCTGTTTATTCTTATCCACTAAAGCAGCAACCTTTTCTTCAATATTGCCAGCACTCGCTTTAACCAATTGAGCAATACTATCTAGCTGTTTGCCTTTTTCCTCAATCCAGTGAAGCGCCCCATCTCCTGTTACCGCTTCGATACGTCTAACGCCTGATGCTACTCCACCTTCTGAAACAATCTTGAATAAGCCAATATCACCCGCACGATCTACATGTACACCACCACATAATTCCGTTGAAAAGCCAATATTAACCACGCGCACTTCATCACCGTATTTCTCGCCAAATAAAGCCATTGCACCAGAGTTCATCGCATCATCCATGCTCATTACATCCGCTTGTGCGGCTGCATTTTCACGTATTTGTGCGTTAACGATAGCTTCTACTTCAGCGATTTGCTGAGCCGTTACCGGCTCGGTATGTGAGAAATCGAAACGTAAACGTTCTGCATTCACTAATGAACCTTTTTGAGAAACATGCTCACCTAGAACAAACCGCAATGCGGCATGCATCAGGTGGGTAGCAGAGTGGTTAAGTACCACTTGCTGACGATGCTCTTCGTCTACATTAGCAAAAACAATATCGCCTTGTTTTAAATGGCCTTTAGTAACTTCCCCCTGGTGGATGAAAACGTCACCTTGTTTCTTGGTATCCGTAACCGTGAACTCACCTGCTTTAGTAGAAATAAAACCAATATCACCAACTTGACCGCCTGATTCTGCATAAAAAGGCGTGCTATCCAAGATAACTTGTCCTTTGTCGCCTTGGGAGAGCTCTGTTACATGCTCACTGCCGAGGAACAAATCATTTAATACTGCTTTATCCTGTAGCAAGTCATAGCCCGTAAAAGTGGTAGTACCTTGTACATCAAGCTTGTCGCCATAATCGATATCAAACTTCCCTGCACTTCGCGCCCGTTCACGCTGAGCATTCATCGCCACTTCAAAGCCATCATGATCCACTTTAAGGTTTCTTTCACGGGCAATATCAGCGGTTAAATCGACAGGGAAACCAAAGGTGTCATACAGTTTGAAAACCATCTCACCTTCTATAGTATCGCCAGACATATCTATCAGATATTCATCCAGCACTTTCATGCCATTATCAAGGGTTTCTGCAAAGCGCTTTTCTTCTTTTAATAGCGCGATCATCACTGCATCCTGGTTTTTAACAAGCTCTGGGTAAGCTTCACCCATTTCCAGAACAAGTTGATCAACTAATTGATAGAAAAATGGCTCGGTTTGACCCAGCTTATGCGCATGGCGAGCGGCACGACGAATTATACGTCTTAGTACATACCCCCTACCTTCATTGGATGGCATCACACCATCAACAATCAAGAATGCACAAGAACGGATATGATCTGCAATAACACGTAATGATTTGTTTTCAAGATCGTTCGTGTTAGTCAGCTCTGCCGCTGCTTTGATTAGATTCTGGAAAATATCAATTTCGTAGTTACTATGTACGCCCTGCATAATCGCAGCCAAGCGTTCTAACCCCATACCTGTGTCTACAGATGGCTTGGGCAATGGGTTAAGCGTGCCGTCTTTAGAACGGTCATATTGCATGAAAACCAGATTCCAAATTTCGATATAACGATCGCCGTCTTCATCAGGTGTGCCTGGAGGGCCACCAAAAATGTCTTCACCGTGATCATAAAAAATCTCGGTACAAGGACCACAAGGACCTGTATCACCCATTTGCCAGAAGTTGTCTTTTGCGCCAATTCGGCTTAAGCGTTGTGGGTCGACGCCAATGGTATTAATCCAAATATCGGCAGCTTCGTCATCTTCTTCAAAGACCGTTACCCATAGCTTTTCTTTAGGTAGACCCACTACTTCAGTCAGAAACTCCCAACCAAATTTGATAGCATCTTCTTTGAAATAATCACCAAAGCTGAAGTTACCGAGCATTTCAAAGAAGGTATGATGTCTTGCGGTATAGCCAACGTTTTCTAAGTCGTTGTGTTTGCCACCTGCTCGCACACAGCGCTGTGAACTAGTTGCTCGCGTATAAGAGCGCTGATCTTCACCTAGAAACACATCTTTAAATTGCACCATACCCGCGTTGGTAAACAGCAATGTGGGGTCATTACCAGGCACTAAACTACTGGATTTTACAACTTCATGGCCTTTTTGCTGGAAGAAGCTGAGGAACTTTTGGCGAATATCTGCCGTTGTGTTCTGTGTCATCGTATTACTTAACTCTTGTTTGTCGTCATTACTATTTTTTGAATGATGATATAGGTAATTTTTGCTAGTACGTTTTCGCTTAGGGCATTCTAGGATTTGCATGATAATGCTAATAGAGCATGGTTTTACAAGTCTAGCTCAGCGCGGATATGTTCGCTATCGAACCCTCGGCTTGCAAGAAATCGGTTTAACTTGGCTCTATCAGCAAGATCCTTGGGTAAGTGCTCACCTATCTTTTTAAGACGCACTTCATGAATATGTTGCCACCAATCAATATTAGCTTTGTCGAGATAGCAAGTGATGAGTGAGCTAGAAACACCAGCTTCATGCAGTTTGTTGCGAATCTTTATGCGACCATGACCACGCTGTAAACCTGAGCGTACTGCCATTTCAGCATAACGCTCGTCACTGAGTAGATCGCTTGACTCAAACTTATCCAACAAGTCGACTATTTCGTCTTCATCACACCATTCTCGTTGGCGCAGTTTCCAATACATTTCCTGACGCGAATGTTCCCGTCTAGCCAATAAGGCGTAGACAGTATTCATACATTTTCTTTCGTACTTTGCTGCCATGTTAATACGGAGGTAACTAGCTCTAACTAACTCTAGCTATCCGCTTCATCATCAGCGCTATCATCTTCTGCTACCGCATCATCTGGTGAAAGGAAGTGAGCACGTACGGCTTTATCAATCTCCTCAGCAATTTCAGGGTGCTCTTTTAAATAGCCACGTACATTGTCTTTACCTTGGCCTATCTTAGCGTCTTTATAGCTATACCAAGATCCTGCTTTTTTAACTAAACCAATTTCAACACCTAAGTCAATCAGCTCACCTTCACGGGAAATACCCTCACCGTACAAAATCTCAAATTCAGCTTGTTTGAAAGGCGGTGCCACTTTATTTTTAATAACTTTAACGCGAGTGCTATTACCAATAATCTCATCGCCTTTTTTGATAGCTCCAATACGACGAATATCAATACGCACAGAGGCATAGAATTTAAGTGCGTTACCACCTGTTGTGGTTTCTGGGCTACCAAACATGACGCCAATTTTCATACGAATCTGGTTAATGAAGATAACCATAGTATTTGAGCGTTTAATGTTACCCGTGAGTTTACGCAACGCTTGGGACATCAAACGGGCTTGCAAGCCCATGTGTGAGTCGCCCATATCACCTTCGATTTCTGCTTTTGGGGTCAATGCTGCTACCGAGTCAACAACAACTATATCTACAGCGCCAGAGCGCACTAGCATATCGGTGATTTCTAATGCCTGTTCACCGGTGTCTGGTTGAGAAACTAAAAGGTTATCTACATCTACACCTAGCTTTGCGGCGTAGATGGGATCAAGCGCGTGTTCTGCATCAACGAAAGCGGCTGTACCGCCATTCTTTTGGCATTCTGCAATGGCGTGAAGTGTAAGGGTTGTTTTACCTGAAGATTCAGGACCATAGATTTCAATAACCCGGCCTTTAGGTAAACCGCCTATACCCAGTGCAATATCTATATTCAAAGAGCCTGTTGAGATAACCTCTATATCGCGCATAGCAGTTGAATCGCCCAAGCGCATCACTGCTCCTTTACCAAACTGACGTTCAATCTGCCCAAGCGCAGAAGCTAATGCTTTTTTCCTATTGTCGTCCACAGAAACTCTCCTTAAAATATGAAGGGGGATTATTTCATATTTAGGGTGAGAAACACATTGTTTTATGGGTACCTCTGTTAGTTCTGGTCGGAGTTGCTGTGAGATAGAATTTGTTAGATTTTTGATAGAAAAGTTAGCAATAGCCGTAGCTATTGGTCACTTTTATAGCGAAAATATAGCAAATTCTGGCCTCAGCAAAACGAACCATGAATTAATAGAGGTACCCTTATAGTCTTGTAGGCTGGATAAGCAGTGGAGCTGCACGAGATAAAAATATTCGTTCTATAGCTTGCTGGATACGGCTCTTATCCAACTTACAGAGAGTGTTAGTAAAGAAGGAGATATAAGAAATACTAACCTGCTAATTGTTCCGCAGTAAGCATGAAGACACCATCGCCACCCTTTTCAAATTCCAGCCACTGGAAAGGAATATGTGGCATTAACTCTTGTAGGCGGTATTGGCTGTTACCCACCTCAACAATAAGAACACCATTTGGGTTAAGGTAGTGGATTGCAGCAGCAAGTATACGTCGAGTAATGTCTAGCCCATCAGAGCCAGAAGCTAAAGCCATAGTAGGTTCGTGTTTAAACTCATCACTAAGAGCCTCCATGTCTTCTGCATCGACATAAGGTGGGTTTGTGACAATCAAGTCGTATTTTTTACCTTGCAAGCCTTCGAATAAATCCGACTGAATTGCATTTACGTGGGATGCTACATCATGGCGCAGTATATTGATATTGGCGACTTCCAAAGCATCTTCAGATAGATCCGTAATATCAATATTGGCATGAGGAAATGCATAGGCACAAGCAATACCAATGCAACCACTACCTGTACATAGATCTAAAATATCATGTGTATTCTCAGCATCTATCCAAGGCTGAAACTGCTGCTCTACCAATTCGGCAATAGGTGAACGTGGCACTAATACACTTTCGTTGATATAAAACGGCAACCCTGCAAACCAGCCTTCATTCATTAAATAGGCAGCTGGTTTTTTGGTTTCTATTCGTTGCCAAATAACATCAAGCAAGGTTTGTTTTTCTTTATCCGTTAGTCTTCCATCCCAATAGATATCAGGCGTATCTACAGGTAAATTTAAGCTGCGTAACACAAGGTACACAGACTCATCAAGCGCTGTCGACATACCATGCCCAAAATGCAACTCTGCTTGCATAAACTGGCTTGCACCCCAACGCATAAAGTCTTTTAAGGTATGCAAATTATTAAAAAGGTTGTCACTATCTATCTTATTCGTCATTTTATTAGCTTGTTAGTAACTGCTCAGATTGTTCTCGTGTTGTTCGAGTTAAAGGCGAAAGAGCGGAGTTTATAAGTATAAATGAGCACTTTCAAAGCTATCGCGTCCTGCTTTCGCTCCTCACCTACCTCCCTGTAGGCGACGCAGAAATCAGACAACACGAGTGCAAGCTGAGTAGTTACGCTTGTTATTGGTTAATACTTTCTCGTATGATGTCGAGCATCTCATAATTTGATCGAAAAGGTTAATAAACAAGATGAATGACTACCTAAAAGCGTACCCATTTTACTTAATCCCACACCATCTGGTATCGCGCATTATATACCGTTTAACACGGATTGAATCCGCCTGGGTACAACCAGCCATAAAAAAGTTTGCCAACGCCTTTTCAGTTGATTTGAGTGAAGCTAAAGTCACTGATATTAATGAATTTAAAACCTTTAATGAGTTTTTCACTCGCGAGTTGAAAGATGGCGCAAGAACTATCGACAACAACGATGGTGTACTAGCTTGCCCGGTTGACGGCACAATTAGCCAAGCACGAGGCATAACTGACGGGCGTATTTTCCAAGCTAAACAACATAGCTACTCAGCAACAACATTGCTAGGCGGGGATGAAAGTTTAAGCGCGCCTTTTAAACACGGTATTTTTAGCACCATTTACTTATCGCCGCGTGATTATCATCGCATTCACATTCCTTGTGATGCCACATTGACTCACCAGATTTATATACCAGGGCGCTTGTTTAGCGTTGCACCCTTTACGGTGAATGTTGTACCCGGTCTGTTTGCCCGTAACGAACGAGTGGTTTCGTTATTTGACACAGAATATGGGCGTATGGCAATGGTTCTGGTTGGCGCAATTAACGTAGCGGCTATAGAAACTGTATGGGGTGGTTTAGTGACACCACCTCCAGGTAAAAGCATCACTACTACCACTTATGAAGCAGGTGAAGTCATCCTAAAAAAAGGTGATGAGATGGGTCGATTCAATATGGGATCAACCATTGTTTTATTGATGGAAGATGCTGACTTTAAATGGGTAAAATCTGAAACAGGAATGGCAGTACGAATGGGTGAAGCGTTGTTGGAAAAGAAATAGAAATCAAGGTTTGGTCGATTGCAACTAATCAAAATAGTATGCAAACAAGTAGTATATCAACCTGTTTAAAGTGTCAGTATTGAGAGACAAGGTTGTAGGTTGGCGGTGACGAAGGAACCCCAACAAACACTGTCGTGTTGGGCTTCGTGCCTCAGCACCAACCTACATATAAACTTTTTGCAGATATAGTCATTTAAAACGGGTTGTTGTAGTAGTTACAATAACTAACCTTGGCTATTTTGGTTGTCATGAATCTGGTTGATTTTATACTGAAAGTAAATGGCATTGAAAAAGAAAGTCATAATACCGCCTAACCAAAGTTGATCACCTTTTTTTGCATTGGTAAGCATGTTAAGACGATTACGAAACTTGAAAATCCATGTCAAATAAACAACCATGTAAATAATCATAAACACCAACATGACTAGCGTAACAACTTGAAGTGCCGAACTATCAACAAAGTTGGGGAGATATGAAAATACAGTATAAATAAGCCCGGTTGCGATAACAGTGTTAGTCAATAAAGAGGATATTTTATTTTCGTCAGACAACTCTGTATTAATGTTTTTACCACGTGTGAACATCCAGTAATATAGATAGATGCCACCCGTAATTAGCGTTAAGCCAAAAACACCCCAAGCAGTGAAACGTTTAAAAGCATTAATAAAGGATAGTCGTCCCGCTGTTACTTCAGGTTCGAGATTAGAACTAGGAGCTGCATAAGGGTTGGTAGTCTCAGTGTGTTCGGTCATTTTTATTCCTTGGTTATGATTGTAATTGTTAGGAAGTTTAGAAATAAGCTAAGATCCAATAATATATCTAGGGGAATTTATATAGCCTGAATGCAATGACTTATTCTTAAATTGAACAACTAGATACACCTACCATCATAGTGTTTAAATTTACCATCTTGCCGTGTGATTAAGCTACTTACTCTGCAACACTTTTAAGTCTTTCAATATTTCCGCCACATGCTGCTTTGGATTCACGCTACGATAAATTTTCGCTACCTTTCCTTGCGGATCAATAATAAAACTATGACGCTTGGCAATTTTCATAATAAACAGGTTCATCAAAGAACCATATTGTTTGGCGACTTTGCCACCTTTATCCGCTAATAAAGTAAAGGGAAGTTTATGTTTACTGGCAAACTCTGTATGGCTTTCCTCATTATCAACGCTCACGCCCCACACAGCCGTATTACTGGCTTGTATAGCTACGATATTATCCCGAAAACTACAGGCTTCTGCGGTACAGCCGGGTGTTTCATCTTTAGGGTAGAAATACAAAACTAGCCATTTACCCTTCATGTCACTTAATGCTTTGGGCTTTTGATTCTGATCATTCAAGGTGAAATCAGGGGCAGCTTGCCCTACCTCTAGATCGCGAGCTGTAGCTGTTTGTGTCATTAGACATAATCCTATTATTACCACTATTGCTTTCAACATCGGACAGTTTCCAACCTGTGGTTTACGTAAAAAGTGAACATCAGATTCCCTTCTCAAGTTCATCATTAGGAGCATCTGGAGAATAACGATAATGCCCTGTTATTTCGTAATCAAACAGCATATCGCCAAGCTCAGGACCTCGACCTATATTGTGGATGATTAGATGTCGAGACGGGTTTAAGTATGCACGCTCTTCCGCCACTATGCCAATATGCACCATTTTCTCGTTTAACTTCCAAGTGACAATATCACCGGGCACATAGTCTTGTGCCCTATCACTTACTGGCAACGATGCGCCATGACGCTCAAAGAAGACCCGTAAGTTAGGCACACGACGATGGTCTATATTGGCATCAGGGCGTGATAACCCCCAGCGTTTGTGATTGGGGTAACGATTAAAATGCTGACGAATATCCTCATGAACTAGCTGTTGTAAATCGACACCTAGCTCACGATACGAGCGAATCACCACATCGGTACAAACACCAATGCCATCAGGGACATCTCCCATGGGGTAACCTATTTTAAGATAGCGCCCGTCATATCGAACTTGATGAGTGGTTCTTTCTAAGGCTGCCTGTGCTAGCTTTTCAGAGAAAGTATATTCTCTTGGGATGCGCTCCAAGGGTTCAGATTCACTAGGCGCGTCAGGTGGTAACGGGGTTTGCGAGACTTGAGAGCTTACTGGATTTTCATTATCTCTCGTCTGTTTAGATTCTGGTTCTGTTGATGAGTCTATCGAAACTTCAGAAGGCTGTTTTCTTTCACAATTAGATAGTGTAGTAAAAGCTACGATACTAATGAACAGCACCATACCAATAGTTAATAAAACACGAGTAGTTATTGAAGGCATAAAGTAATGAAACTCGGCAAAGAGAAGCCATAACCTTACTTTCTAGCAAGCTCTCTGGCTATTCTATTTCTGAACTTATAGGGTACTCCCTGATTCATCATCAGTGCAAATGGTTTAATTTGCCCGTTTTTTTCAACATATCCTGCTAAAGTACTCACTTTATTTAAGGTACCCGACTTGGCATAAACACCCTGCTCTATTTGTGGTAATAAATACTTCCAGCGTTTAAATGATTGCAGTAAGTCAACAAGTTGCCTGGGCGACAAACGATTACCACGTGATAAGCCTGCACCATCTTTCATGGTAAAGTTGCTCCAATGAAAATGACGCGCCAGCTTGTCTTGCATATAGCGCTGTACATCCCTCGCATTAGCAGGGCTTGCGTACTCTTCAGCACTCATCATGAGTACCAGTTGGTTTGCGATGAAATTGGTAGAATACTTCATCATCGGACGGATCATTTCGCCCAATGTTTTGCTATTGTGGTGCGTATAAACAGGCCGTCCAACAAGATGATTGCTGCCAATAATTTTGCTGCCTACTTGCACCCCGTTTCTTTTTAAAAAAGCAAATAACAACTCACCAAAGTACTGTTCCGCTTTTCGAGGATTACGACCAGTGTTAACTCTTAACTTGCCACGTTTAAACCGCTTTGACATACTTTTTGCGTAAGGCGTCAGAGGTGTTTGGGATTCAGCTGAAACCACCTTACCATTGACCTTTTTTATATTCACCGTATTAAAGTTAGCCGCTATCGCAGAAGGCACTGCATCGTATGGGTTATTGGTACGCCCTGTACCTGGCATGACTAGGTTCTGTTGAAATAAAGAAGTATCCAGCCCTATTCTATTTACTTGCGTGATACCTTTCAGCTTGAGATTTTTTGCTATTTTATCCAGTTCTTCTGATACCAAAAAGGGATCACCGCTACCCTTTACCCACAATGTCTTTGTCGTATCATCGAAGTAAAAAGGAGTTTGGAAGCGATAATTTTCACCCCAACGACTAAGAGCAAGCCATGCTGTTACTAGTTTGGTAGTAGATGCAGGGATATAAGCTTTGTCGGCATGATCAGAAATAATAGCTTGACCTTGGCTGTCCAGCATTAATAAGCCTGCGTTTTTTAACTGGGAAAAGCGTGATAATGCGTTACTGGCTAGTGCGACAGATGGGTTGATAATAGTCGCTAAGAAGAGACAAAAGAGGATGTTTTTCATGATTATTTTTCTCTGAGACTTTTACATACAAAGTCTCATTTTTAGATTAGTAAGCTCCTAATAGCCAGACTAATCTAAAGCGGGTTGATCTGTAAATAGTTACTGACGATCAGACTACTTTGTCATGAAACCTAAGTTGATGGAGTACTAGTACATCAACCAGTTCAAAAATGACTATATCTGCAAAAGTTAACAGGTAGGTTGGTGCTGAGGCACGAAGCCCAACACACAGCTTTGTTGGGGTTCCTTCGTCACCGCCAACCTACAACCTTGTCTTTCAATATACCGATACTTTTTAACTGGTTAATGTACTAGCCCGTTAAACATGAAGAATCAAATGTATACCCGCCACTTAGCCAGTCAATGATCTCTTTTGCATATGGTTCACTACGATCAGTAAATTTTGCATACTTCTCAATAAGTCGTCTGCTTTCGTTTGGGGTGATGTTATCCAAACCTTGCGTATGAAAAGTCTCAATATCTGCTAACAATTGTTCAGAAAAACTGTCCCCACATAAACTAGTTACTGATTCTCTAAGGATTACATCCTGATTATAGCCATCAGCTAGTGCGTAGCTTTGAGGTAAAGAAGCCAGAGGAATACGTGATAACCACGGTTGATTCATCGGGTTAGCGGCATGGCCTGTTGTTAACCCTGCCAGAGACGCAGGTCTATTTTCGAAAGCCTTAAGGTGTAAGTGTTTGGAAATCTTCGCCCCATCGTTTACGGGGTAGTTATCCCAAAGAAAAGGTTTACGTCCAAATAGCGCTATTACCTCTTCTATATGGGATTTAGTATAGGAACTTGAGCAAATATCTTCTCCGGTCCAGAAAATATCCACCTCTTCTGGAAGCGCTTTACCCAAGTCTTGCCAATAGTTTTTAGGCATAGTGCCAAACAGTTTTTCCAATATGGGAGTAAATGAATAATAGGTCGGACACATGATGACTTTCTTTGCTGTCGTTTGCGCAAGTACATCTTCCGTGATGGCTACCTGTGTCTCTACTAATGCAGGTAAATCACCTTGCATATCATCGAACAGTAAACACAATATATCGACGCCCAGATCGTTTAAACGCTCTATTTTGTTCTGTAACTTTTGCTTAGCTAGCTGATTATAATCTTTGTAAAGCTCAAAAGGGCTTAAGCCAATGCCGAAATCCACACCTAGATTTTGATAGTGCTGAACCAGCTTTTTTAGTTTGGTAGTAGTTTCTTCAGGCCAGTCGCTTTGCCATGATTTGCGCAGATAAGGATCACTTTTTGGAGCATAGATGTAGAAGTGGTAACCCTGCTCTTTTAGGAACTGTGCATAGCCCATTCGCTCTGCGAACGTCCAACTACGCCCGTAGAAGCCTTCGATAATGCCTAGATAAGGTGATTGTTGCATATTTATGAATGCTGTTTGTAGGGTGGATGCGTTGCACTTATCCATCCTACCACAGCATTAGAGACTATTCCTGACTAGCTAAGTAATCCTCATAAGTACCCATATATTGAGTAGCTCCATTTTCAGATAACTCAATAATCTGTGTCGCTAATGAAGATACAAACTCACGGTCATGGCTGACGAAAAACAACGTTCCTGGGTAATTTTCTAACGCCAAGTTAAGCGACTCGATAGATTCCATATCCAAGTGATTAGTCGGCTCATCCATTAGCATAATATTTGGCTTTTGAAGCATTAGCTTACCGAACAGCATACGTCCCTGCTCACCACCAGAGATCACTTTTACCGACTTTTCACTTTGTGGTTTCGAGAACAATAAACGACCTAATGTGCCACGTATCTCTTGTTCATCATCACCTTTTCCACGCCATTGATCCATCCAGTCAAACAGGCTCATGTCCTCTTCAAAATCATCCGCATGATCCTGAGCGTAATAGCCCAAGCTAGCATTTTCAGACCATTTAACCGTCCCGCTATCGGGTTGAAGTTCTCTTGCCAAACACTTTAGCAATGTCGTTTTACCGATACCATTCGGACCAATAATAGCGATACGCTCACCTACTTTAACCATCATATCCAAATCACGGAATAGTGGTTTGTCATAGCTTTTGCTTAATCCCTTAACTTCTAGTGGGTGGCGATTAAGTTCTTTATTTTGCTCAAAACGAATATAAGGATTAACACGACTTGATGGTTTGATATCAACCAGTTTAATCTTATCTAGCTGCTTAGCTCTAGAGGTTGCCTGTTTAGCTTTTGATGCATTTGCCGAGAAACGACTAACGAAGGCTTGTAACTCAGCCATCTTTGCTTTCTTTTTGGCGTTCTCATTTTGCATTTGCTCGCGCGCTTGCGTCGAAGCCGTCATGTATTCGTCATAGTTGCCTGGGAACATTTTGATTTCGCCATAATCCAGGTCAGCCATATGCGTACATACACTATTTAAAAAGTGTCTATCGTGAGAGATAATAACCATGGTGCTCTTGCGATCAGCAATGATCTTTTCTAACCAGCGAATCGTATTGATATCCAAGTTGTTGGTTGGCTCATCAAGCAGCATGATATCGGGATCAGCGAACAATACTTGCGCCAATAGCACACGTAGTTTCCAACCAGGCGCCACCTCACTCATAGGGCCAAAATGTTGTGATTCAGGGATTTCTAGCCCTAATAGCAACTCACCTGCACGCGACTCAGCGGTATAACCATCCATTTCTCCAAACTCGATTTCCAGGTCAGCTACTTTAATGCCATCTTCTTCCGACATTTCAGCTAGACCATAGATACGATCACGTTCTGCTTTGATATCCCATAGCTCTTTGTTGCCCATAATGACGGTATCAATAACGCTATATTCTTCATAAGCGAATTGATCCTGCCCTAACGTGCCTACGCGGATATCTTGATCAACCGATACGTTTCCTGCTGTGGGTGTTAGCTCACCACTGAGGATTTTCATGAAAGTAGATTTGCCTGAGCCGTTAGCTCCTATCAAACCATAGCGATTGCCATTGCCAAACTTGATAGATACATTTTCAAAAAGAGGCTTGTCGCCAAACTGCATGGTGACACTAGATGCTGAAATCAAAACGATATTCCCATTAAATGAGTGGATAAGAAAAAGGTTAACCTATCCTTGATGAGACCTTTGCATGAAAGGATGGCGAGAGAAAAATGAGCATAATTTCATCTATTTTTGCTAAAAAAGAGGGTAATAGCCGAGCTATTGGCCGAATTTTTAGCAGAAATAGAGGGAATTTAAGCCATTTTAATCCGTCATATCTTTCGTGCAAAGGTCTCTTAATGTGATAAGAGGTTAAAATTCTTGTGGGGCGTATTATAGAAACATCACAGGGCTAATCAAGTAATCATATGCATTCTTACTGTAATACACCTCTCAAAGGAGGAATATCTGCACTTTAGGATCAATTATCAGCCAACTCGTCTTATTCAAAGATTCTTTTATGGAAACTCTTGAATAATCTGATCAGAATTTCTATGGGATATAATCTGTCAGGTTTTTGATAGAAAAATTAACAATAGCCGTAGGTATTAGCGAAAATATAGCAGATTCTAGCCTCAGAAAAACGAATCATGAGTTGTTCAGCTTCCTTAAAAACCTCACCAATAATATCCTTTAAAACACTACTCATCTAGCATTCCAATAGCGCTGCATCTCAACATACAAAAAAGAAGCCGTCCACGTAATAAGAACTAAGCCTGTAACGGCCTCAATCCCCACCAGAAAACGAAGCTCTCCATAAGGTGCAATATCTCCAAAACCCAGAGTGGTAAAGGTTGTAAAAGAAAAGTAAGCACTATCTATAAGGCTGCCATTGTAGTTGCCTTCTAAATGCCCCCAGCCTTCATTTGAATGCATAAAGTAATACGCGATAGCAAAAACCCAAATTTCTACCACATGCGCGAGCAATGACCCAAACACGCCCAACACAATTCTAAAACGATGCTTAACTTTGATTTTTTGTATCGCTACTGTCATTTGAAACAAAGCTTCATAATGGATCATCACTGTAATAGCAACGATAACGCTGTTAATTAATAAAGCAACAAACATGTTTAAATGACCTTGATTTAAGGAAGCTGATTAAGCCTAGAATCCTCAGTTGGACGGCTTATAGAGTAATTCTTTTAGGCTGAGTGGCGTAGTAAAAAAAGGAGTTAATGGTTGATCCTTAATGAGTTTTTTTACATAGCCAATCAGTCTAAAAGGGTTGCTCTATAAGCTGTAGCGCCTTCACTCTAAGAGTGAAAATTAAAATAACTACTTATTAACAGTTTATCAATTACTTAATGATAGCTGAAAGCGGTCAACTGAGGAATCTAGGTTAAGTCTGATCGGAATTTCTGTGATGAGATTCTGATCAAGAATCTTCGACTAATTCTGTCAGAATATTGAGTAATAATAGACTGGAAAATAGAATATGAAAAACAATGTATGGAAATATGCGATCGCATTGGGTGTTTTTATTTTATTCTGAGCCCATAAAACGTGTAATGTGAGAGACAGCCCCCCGATCTATCTCACACATTTAGCCCCTTTTAGATTTAATTTATACTCTAATTATCGTCATCCTCTTGGTCGTTGTCATCGTTACCTGAATCGTTGTCGTCATTGCCAGAGCCATTGTCGTCATTGCCTGACCCGTTGTCATCATTGCCCGATCCATTATCGTCGTTGCCTGAACCGTTATCGTCGTTGCCTGAGCCGTTGTTGTCATCATTACCTGACCCGTTGTCATCGTTACCTGAACCGTTGTCGTCGTTGCCTAAGCCATTGTCATCATTCCCCGATCCATTATCGTCGTTGCCTGACCCGTTGTCATCATTGCCTGAACCGTTGTCATCGTTGCCAGAGCCATTATCGTCGTTGCCAGAGCCATTATCGTCGTTGCCTGACCCGTTATCGTCGTTGCCTGAGCCGTTATCATCATTGCCTGAGCCATTGTCATCATTGTCTGTGTCATTGACATCATCGATTCCATCATTGTCATCGTCAACATCATCTACATCATCGATGCCATCATTGTCGTCATCAGCATCATCTACATCAACAATCCCATCATTATCGTCATCAATATCAAGGTCATTTGCAATACCGTCATTATCAAGGTCATTGTCGTTATCAGTCTCATTAATATCTAAAATGCCATTTCCATCATCATCGGTATCATCATGGTTGTTGATGCCATCGTTGTCATCATCTTCATAGACGTCAATGATGCCATCTCCATCATTATCTAAAGGATCATTTGAACCTGTTGTACGAATTTGCACACTTGATGTGGCACCAAGCACCACATCTTTAGGTGAGTCTTCTACACCATCCTGATTACTATCTGATGTCATTTCTGCGAAGGTTAGTGCTAAATCAACATGCCCTAATTCAAGGTCTGCATCACTACTGAAGGCTATATTGCTTTCTCCATTGTCATTACGTAATCGTATGGGAGTTACGATTTTATTAGCGGGGTCATCTTCATTAGTTGTCATCACCAAACGACAAGATAAACCTTTCGGCAAAACCAGTTCAAACGGGTGTCTATCTGTTGAGTTTGTTACTGAGTTTACTGAGTGATAAGAACCATCATCACAGAATGCTTCGACCAAGGTTCCTGGTACAGTGCCCGTCACTTTGAAGCTTGTGTTATTAGTTGGGGTTGCGACATTGCTATTGCTCCCACCACCACATGAGGCGAGAAGAACGGCTGAGGAAACCATTAAAGAAAGGGTTGTTATATATTTCATGATATACTCCAGTTGCTAAGTTGCTTACCTATAAGGTAAGTGTTTGCCGACTCGGTGTTGCAGCACCGAGTCATTTACCAAAAATCAAACTTATGACTTACGCCTTTATCTGATATTTGAGTCATTATCAGAATCATTACCTGAATCTGAATCGTTATCTGAGTCTGAGTTGTTAGAATCAGAATCATTTGAATCATTTACCCCATCGTTATTGTCTGCATCTACTGAATCATCAATCCCATCGTTATCATCATCATTGTCAATTGAATCATCAAAGCCATCGTTGTCATCATCAGAATCAACGCTATCATCTAAACCGTCATTATCATCATCAACATCAATATCATTACTAATGCCATCGTTATCTAGATCATTGTCGTTATCAATCTCTTCAATATCTTTTATGCCATTGCCATCATCATCATCGTCATCATGGTTATTGATGCCATCATTATCATCATCTTCATAAACATTGATGATTCCATCATTATCATTGTCCAATAAATCACTAGTGCCCACCGCACTGATTTGTACCGTTGTAGCAGAGGCTCCTGCTAGTGTTACTTCTTGTGGAATATCTATGACACGATCATTATCAGAATCAAGTGCTGGAGTGGTCTCAAGAGCCAAATCAACATGTCCTAAATCAATATCATTGCCACTACTAAAGGCTATATTGCTATTAGAGCCATCATTTAGTTTAATGGCTGTGATGACTTTATTAGCGGAACCTTCATTAATCGTCATGACTAAGCGACATCTCAAATCCTTGGGTAAAGTAAGAGCAAAGGGGTGTTGGTTGGTACCGTTTGTTACTGAATTTACGGAGTGGTATGAACCGTCATCGCAAAAGGCTTCAATTAAAGTGCCAGGTACAGTACCTGTTACTTTGTAGTTCACACTTGTGCTTGGGGTTACGATACTACTGCCTCCGCCACCACAGGCTGTTAGAAGGACAGCGGTAGACGCCATTAGAGGAAGGGTAGTTAAATATTTCATGTTGTGCTCCAGTTGCTAAGTTGCTTACCTGTAAGGTAAGTGGTTATTAATGGGTTCGGTGTTGCAGCACCAAACCACTTTTTAAAAATTGATAATATTCTCGTTTTCCTAATCGTTATTGTCGTTTTATACCTCGCTTCATTGATAGTAGTTAGTAGTCTACTAACTAGTCATCATCAGGTTGAGATCTTTCCAGCTTTGTTGCCAAAATCTTTCCATCCGTTTGAGCTACACCATAAACCTCAAGCGTGTCGCCGACAGATAAATCACTAAGAGTAAGCGGGGAAACATTTTGGTCACTTTCATCAATCATCAATGTGGATGAAGTAAGCACGATCGCCAGACCATCTAACACTAGCTCATTGGCTGAAATATTGATGCTTTGTAACAAGCCTTTTATCTCAAGTTCCTCACTCGGATTCTCAAATGATATTTCTTCAGCAACTAATAAGCCTGCTGCGTTTACACGACCACTGACTTCCATCAAAGCATTTGGGGCTATATCACCAACGGTGCCATTCTCATATTGGGTCGCATTGGTTGTAGTAACAGCCAAACCATTAACAGCAAAGCTAGTAGCACTATTGAAACTCGTCACTAAGCCTTCTATTTCAGCCTCTGTATTGGCTTCAAGGTTTTGATATTCATCTTCAAGCTCTATTCGTGATGCTAATAGTGTGATACCTGTAATTGCTTGGTTACTTTTAGCCTCCACAAACTGGCCAACTTGTGGAGGTTGACCATTAAAGCCTTGTAAATCAGCATTGCTATAGTCAATCGTAATACCGCCAATGGTAAATGTCTCTAAAGTGGAGTTAACACTAGTAATCGTGCCCTTTATTTCATTCTCAGAAGTACCCACCTGAAAGCTTGTTGCTTTTAGGCGAATGCTCGTGGCCGTAATGAAACCATTAGCATCTTTAATCCCTGAAACTTCGACTATATTTCCAATGGATAAAGTCGTTAAGGTGTTAAAGCCAATAAAGACCGTTAGATTATCTGTGCTAATAGTTTGTCCTAATACTTCTATCGTTACAGCATCAGTACTAGCACTAGTCACTCTACCTTCTAAGAGGTCTGTAAAACTGACTTCTGAGGCTGTACCTGTTGTGCCCCCCGCATCAATCGTGCTCTTAAGGACTACAAACTCTCCTACGCTAAAATCCGCTTGGCCCAAAGTCGCCGTAGAGCCATCTCGGATGAAAGTCGCATTATTTACATCAAAACGAACACCATTAACAAAGATACTGCCAAAGTTCGTAATACGCCCCATGGTGATTCCCGTACCGCTAATTCCGCCATTGGCGGCTACGCTGTCACCACCGCCTCCACCACATGAGACCAAGAAAAGACTAAACAAAACTATCGCAGTGGATAACCCCTTTTTTATCTGTAAATTTATTTTCTGTTTCATCCTAAAATCCTCAGTTAGACAGCCTATAGAGTGATTCTCTTCGGCTGAATGGCGTAGTAAAAAAAGGAATTAATGGTTGATCCTTAATGAGTTTTTTTACATAGCCAGTCAGTCGAAGAGGGTTGCTCTATAGGCTGTAGCGCCTTCACTCTATTAGTGAAGGCCGATAAAATTGCTTACTTTAATACTATCAATCATTTATTTGATGCTGAAAGCGGTTAACTGAGGAGTTTAGGTTCATTGCTTAATCCTCTTAGTCCCCTGACAGGTCCTCAAAATAGTAAATACCAACACCCACTTTCATGGCTTTGCCCGTCATTAGGGGGTGTTTATCCATATCATGCTCTGCTAACCACTGATTTAACTTAACTAATAAGGACTGGTTTTCCTCATTAGCCATTTGCTTAAAAGCGGGAATAAATTCAGCAGGAATTTTGTCGTAACATACTTTTCGCTGATAAAAGGGTGTGTCAGAATCTGCCTCCATAGCAGTCTTTTCTTTAGATACACGGTTCTTAGTTCCATTACTAACGCTACTATCACTAGCAACAACAATATTATGCTTAATAGTATTAATCAGTAGAGACACATCTTCTCCTAGCAAAGCATATTTATCACTCTCACCTGTAGATGGAATATAAGCTGCACGTAGCAAAACAACTTGATTGGTATCAGTGATCTGGACTGCATCCGTACGAACAAGTTCATCTAGCATGGCACGATAAGGAATATCACCACTATGACGACTAACTAGGGCCTCAAAACTTCCCTCTTCTCCCTGCACATTGAGCATTTTTGCTTTTCCGCTGCTATCACAAAAATCTGTATCACTAATCCAACCACTTATTACCCGGGTTGCTCTATTGTGTGTAGTGGTATGCACTAACTTCGGTGAAGTCTCTTTTCTAAGAGCTGCTACTTCCTTGCGAGTTAGACCCGTAATAATGGCAATACTTGAGGTGGTTGTTTTCTGACCTGACTCTCTCAACTCCCTCTCTGTCACCTCAATATAAGCTCTCTTTGCTAGTTTAGAAAAATCACCAAACGCGATGCCATTACGAAACATCAAACCCACCAGTGATTTGAGAATACTGTAAAGAGCAGTGGTAAGTGGTCTGTTCATTTTTGGGATTATATTCCCAAATATTAAACTATGCAAATTTTTAAACCTGCTACGTGATAAAAGGTAGTGTCTAAGAGGCTTTCTGATAGCTCTTCCTTTTTGATTGAAAACTATCTCTCTACCTCTCATGGGTTCTACCTAGATTCAAGGTTTGGGAAGTTCAATTTGCAATAACCGTAACTATAGGTCCGCTTTAATAGTGAAAGCCGAAGTGTTCTTTAAAAAAAATTGAAATTAATAAAAAACTCTTGCAATTGATCTGCTTAAAATATATCCTATAAAAAAAATCTATAACGAAAATAAACAGGGGCTAAGTAGTGGAATTTACACTGAAATATTGGTGTGCCGTCACTAGTAGGTGGGTGATAAGAAACCCAACTACTTTCTCTGTACTTATGGGAGCTTTGGCAGGGCTTTCCTTTACTCAGCATCTTCCTCTACTCTTTATTCTTAGTTTTCTTACTTTCCTTTTCCAAATTCGCGCATCAAAATCAATTTACAGTGCTTTTCTAAGTGGATTAGTTTACTCGTTAACCTTTTACCTATCCGGTTTATATGTATTGTTTATGCTGGCAGAAAATTATGATACGTCGTACATACTGTCTCTTGGCATAATCAATATTTTTATTCTTCTTTACTGTATGACCTTTTTCATTGTTCCTGCAGTCATATTGAGAAGTTTGGTTAAACTCCCCCATCACATGTGGTTTTTGGTTCTAATGCCTACTCTTTTCGTCATGGGAGAATGGTTGAAAACTTACTTATTCACTGGTTTCCCTTGGTTTCAGGCATCTCATCTTTTGGTCGACTGGCTTAACGTTGAATATTCTCTGTTTGGTGAGTTAGGTGTAAGCTTTCTATTTTATAGTTTCATAGGTTGCACTTACCTTATTATTAAAAGTAACAATCATTTAGCATCTTCTGCTATGTTAATAGCATCATTTGTTGGAGTCAGCATACTTAGCCATCTATTAATGGGTACGATTATCTATAGTGGGAGTATAAAACCAACTAATCTCACCGTCCGGTTACTTAATTCACAGGTAAACATCGAAGACAAAAATAGCCTGTCTCTTTCTTCGAGTCGACTACAGCAATTTCTTAATATAGGGAGCTTATCACCAAAACCGGATGTTATTTTGCTCCCCGAGAGCAGTATTGAATACCCGCTAGAAAAATACCCCTCTATTATTCGAAATCAGCTTGAAAAACTCAATAACAAAGGGATTCAGGTGGTCTCTGGTGGTTATTATCAAGACAATATAGGTGAATACAATGTTCTCTATTCGGGTGATCCACTAAAGCCAGTCTATATGAAACAACATTTGATTCCATTTGGAGAGTACTTTCCAGAATCATTTAGCTTCTTAAAACATTATTTTCCAGATATAAGCAAAGGTAACCTTCGCACTAAAAAATACTTCTCTGGTAATTTAACAATAGCTAATCAAATAGTTACACCAATGATCTGTTATGAAATGTTTTTTGCAGATGAGGTTAGAGCGAAGTCTATAAACTCCGGCATATTAATGCTGTTTACAGATTTAGCATTTATAAAGTCAAACTGGGCAAAAGAGTATCTATTCAATATAAGCAGGATAAGAGCGATGGAACTATCAAAACCCCTATTACAAATAGCTAATTCATCAATAACCGCTATTGTTAATAAAAAAGGAAAGGTTTTAAAGCAAGCCGGTACATCTATATCCTTTATAGAGCACGATGTTGAGTTAAGCTATAAACCCAGCGTATACGCAACGAAGGGCTACTTTTATGCGCTGTTATTACCTTTATTCAACCTTATTATAGTGTCTATATTTTCACTACGTTCAAAGCTTTCACCCATCATCACTAACAAGAGGCCATGTTATGTCTAAAGAAACTAATCTATCTATTAAAACAGGAGCCATAATAGCAGCCTCAGCCATTGCTTTGATGGGCATATTATGGGTTGTCTACACGGGTAGTGATCAAACTTCATCCTCTGCATTGGATGTTCGAGAAATAGTACAGGATAAGCCAGGTAAAGAAGGGAAGCATAGAACGCTAGTCAATTTGGATGATGCTTATGATGTTGAGAAAAGATTGGCTAATGCTAGTGTTTACACGAATGACAAAGCAATGAAAGATGAAATTACTTATTTGACAGAAGATCTGAAAGAAGAAGTAAACAGCATGAACATACAGTCTGAACTCTTCGAAAAAGAGATCAACTTTCAAGAGCTAATGGCAGAGAGCGATCAACTCATCGATGAGATTGCCAAAGATACAGGCACTACTAAGCAAAAGTTGATGCAAGATGCAGAAAATGACATTTTAGCTCAAGTTTCTTTGCCTGAAACGATAGAACTGGAACAAGAGATAGCAGTAACTGAGCAAAGAAAAGATGAACTCGTTAATCGCTTTGAAGCGCTATCTAGCAAAACAGAATAAAAAAGATAACTCTCTCTTTAGAGTTATCAGTACATATAATAAATAAGTTTATTCATTTTAGTACATCAACCCGTTGAAAATATAGGTATAAATGAATCTTTAATTTCCACTTGCAGCAGAACAACTATTACTCGTGAAGATGCCTAACAGCTGACTACTTAAATCTCCATTTATAAGCAACACTTTAAACAGTTAATGTACTAGTACTCCAGCAACTTAGGTTTAATGGATACAGAGCAATCCAAAGCGCTCAAGACAAGGCTTGGGTTGCAGGCAATGGTTGTTCCCTTGGCAAGACCCATAACGCAGTATTGAGCGCTTTGGGTTGCTCCCTTCGGGCGAACCAGGAAGCGGTCATCCGCGTTGTTGCATCTTTTGTGAAGGGAACAACCATTCCCTGCAAGACGCGCCTAACGGCTAACCGCTTCCTGACTCGCTGTATTCATCAAATCTAACTTGTTGGAGTACTAGGGTTTCAATCTCTGATTGATGACCTGAGCCTGAATAAAAACAAATAAACATACATTTCAAAAGGGACTTTAGAAGTACGAATCATTCAAGGGTATTGATATGTTACAACTATGGAAACATCGAACACTCGAAACTTTAATTTTAGGCGCTGTAGCGCTTTGGATAAATAAGTCAGAACCGCCTATTTAAAGACGGTAAAGCACATCTCTTAGGAGAAGCTAAGTTTAATAACAAATAACAAACAGGTCATCAAACATTCAAGCAAAAATCTCAGCTGGTTGAATGAATAAAAAGACTTATACCAATATTCACCAAGGGGGCTTGGTGAATACATCAAAACAGGGGTATTGATCATGTCACAACTATGGGGACGTCGTGCGCTCACGACTTTAATTCTCGGCACTTCGTGTGCGTTAGCTACGCAGGCCAGAGCCATTAACACAAACGCTGAAGTCGGTAATCTCGAAGGCGATGTACAAGTAGAACAGGGTAACTTAAGTTATACCGTTCCTATTGCTACACCTTCTGGTATTAATGGTATCCAACCTGGCCTTTCAATTACTTATAAACAAGGGGGTAGTAATAGTCCACTAGGTATGGGTATTTCCCTGCAAGGATTGTCGGCTATTTCTCGTTGTGGCGCGAGTAAAGAGATTGATGGTGTTATTGCTCCCGTTCGTTATACCAATGAAGATAAGTATTGTTTAGATGGCAAACGTCTGGTTCTTGTCTCTGGTACAGCTGGAAGCTCAGGAGCTGTTTATAAGCCTGTTAATGGCGCTAATACAAAAATCATCGCACAATCTGCTACAGGGTATGGCCCCAGTTCATGGAAGATCTATAGTGAAGATGGCACTATTCTTGAATACGGCACGACCGCAGATAGTCTCATTAAGGGAAAAAATGATGTTAGGAGTACGTGGTATGTGACTAGCATGCAAGATCGATACTCCAACAGCATGAACTATAGCTATAACAACGTTGGTTATAGCACGTATATCAATAAAATTAAGTACAACAATCACGAGATTGCCTTTAATTACAGTAACGGGCGTTCTGACGCTCAGACTGTTTACCGTTATGGTCAAAAATATACGATTGACACGTTACTGAACTCCATTACGATCAGTAGCAACAACCAAGTCCGCAACACCTACAAATTTTCTTTCGAAGAAAATACTACTTACCGAGGTCTTCGTCTTAAAGAGATCACCTACTGTGGTAAAAACAATGCCTGTTTAAACCCACTGGTTTTTCACTATGCTAAAAACATGGCGAATAACTCGCTAACCCCTCCCTTGCGCCCTAATGAGACTGAGTTTGCTACTGAGGAAGAACGCCAAGTATGGAACAAGCATCTGGTTGAACTGCAATTAAGTGATGCTGAAATTGCAGGAAGTAATAGTGAGCTCCCGCTTGATCCTTCAGAGCATGGTCTTATTACTCCTGTGGCTATTGGGGATTATGTAAATAGTTATGTCAACGGCGATGTCAACAATGACGGACTGGTGGATTTCTGTTTTGCTTCCTCAAAAGATAATGCGGGTGACAATACCTTAAAGTGTGCGTTGGGTGAAGGACAGGGGCGCTTTAAACAAGCAACAACATGGGGCAGTCTTAGCCGTGGTTTTCGTAGTGACGAAAACCTTGCTAACTTGATGTTAGTAGATCTAAATAATGACCGTTGGACAGATTACTGTATAACCAATGGTGATGCTGGCCTGTACTGTGCTATGAATGATAAGTCGGGTAACGGCTTTGGGGCTTTGAGTAAACGAGCTCCTATCAAAGAGGATGATACTTATTCTCTGGTGGATATTAATAAAGATGAATATGTGGATATTTGCGTCTTCACCAATGAAGATACGACTTGTTATCTTAATAATAAAAATGGCTTTACCACAACGGGCACCACTTTGGCTACAAGTGGTTGGCAAGTTAATAAATATATAGGTATTAATAGCGATTACTTCTCTAGCTTGGGGAGTCAATACATAAAAGACCACACGTATAGATTACCTGCACCTCAACTTGTAGATGCCAATAATGATGGCAACCTTGATGTTTGTGGCATTCAAGCTAATGGACATTTTTCGTGTCAATATGGATTGCCCTCAATATCAGGAGAAATGCCGACTTTTGAATCAACACAAAGCTACTCTGGCAACTTGGTAGGCAACACCAAGGACAGTATCAATGAACTCACTAGAACCTTCCGCTACAGCGATTTAAATGCAGACTCTCTGCCCGAAGTTTGTTACCTCGATAATAAAGATTACGTGTGTCACACCAATAACGGTGACGGTTTTGAATCTGCCACTGTGGTTAAAGCGGATGCTAAGATAGGTGAAGAGGACTATGTTCACTTTATTGATCGTAATAATGATAATCAAGCCGATTTATGTGTTGCTACGGTAGGCACAACAGAAGCAGAAGGTGAAATGCATATCACCTGTGCCATGCAAGAATATATGGCGTTTGGTGAATATAAGCACTTTGAAACTATTTTCCCTAAAGCCACTCGTTATGAAGACACCCGCAAGGTGTACGGTAACTTTGTCAGAAAAATATTTGGTCTATCCACACGAGTGCATATCGTTTCTTTAGGAATGAACTATGGCCCTTTAAAGCAAGTAGGTGATGTGAGTGGTGATGGTATTCAAGATACCTGTTATGTCTCCACGGAAAGCATTAATTGTATTACTCCTAGCTATGAGCCATTAGCCCGTTTAACCGGTGTGACCAACAGTTATGGTGTCGATTCTACTTTTGAATACAGCCCCCTACTTGGCGGTTTGTATACTAGTGAAACCCATGCAGATGATAAAGTTCATGAGGTCTTATTAGATCGACTGGTTGTCTCTGCCATCCGTAGTGATAATGGTATTGGTGAAGAGTCCTCAGTTAGCTTCCGCTATCAGGGTTATCAAGTCCACGAAGATGATGGCTCGTTAGGGTTCCGTGTCATTGAGAAAAAGAATCACACCACAGGCATCCGTTCGCGTACTGAATATGCTCAAACTGATGATTTAAGAGGCAAACCTTTACATAGTCGTCAATATCTTGATTCGAAGCTTTTAAAAGAGTCCACTATTCACTACACCCTTCAAAAAAGTAGTGAACATGACAAAATCAAGAGGATACTGGTTGACAGGCAAACGAACACTGCTTACAACTATGAAACGGGCAACACCATTATTAATGAGACGAAAAGCTCAAACTTCAACCAATATGGAAAACCCGGTACGGTTGTCGCTACCGTCACTGACGGCAGTAGTAATGCCAAGAAAACAACAACCACTAATACAACCTATTGGCACAATACAGACAAATGGTTACTCAACAAACCTATTGAAATAAGTGTTAATCACCAGTTGACGGGCGCACCTGCTCGAAACAGATCTACTAAGCTTGTCTACAACCAGGAAACAGGTAGTCTCATTAGTGAAGTCTTTGAACCAGGATCTTCCCATGAACGAGTTAGTAAGTTTACCTATGACAGTCATGGCAATAAAAACACCGTTACCATCGAAGCAGATGGGCAAAAGCGGATAACACGTACCAGTTATGACAGCTACGGCAGAGTAACAAGCAACACCAACGCACTGGGGCACAGTGAAAGCTTTACCTACGATGCTGCTTGTAATGCAACCAAGACTCAAACGGGGCCGAATGGCCTAACGACGACGTTGCAATATGATGATCTTTGTCGGCTAACAAAAACTACTCATCCCGATGGTCAATTTGCAACTTCAGTTACCGAATGGACCTCTGCTGGAGAAGCAAATGCAGGGATTGACTTCCAGGGCTTAGGCGTTCCTGTTGGCGACCGTTCTATTTACAAAACAACGACGCAAGATAGCGCAGGAGCCTGGAAAACAACTTTTTATGACAAGTTAGGTAGAGAAGTTCGTACCGTTTCTATTGGACAAGAAACCGAGTATGAAAACAAAAAAGAAATCCGCAATATCATCACAGATAGAGTCTATAACGCAAGAGGCGCCTTGCATGCTGTCACCCTGCCCTATTATGAAGGTCGTTTCCCGGGTGATATCGCCCACTGGGTGCGCTATGAATACGATGAACTAGGTAGAACCACTAGCGTAACTCAACCAAATGACGCAGGCAGTCCGAGAGTTACAACCACAGCCTACAACGGCTATCAAACCACCGAAACCCGACCTGATGGAAGCCAGAAAACGGTTACAACTGACTTTATGGACAACACCGTCCGTGTCGAAGAAGGTGGCATAACCATTACCTATACCTATGATGCCATAGGCAACCTGCTCAATACCGACACCGATGGCTTCGTGATCAAGCTCGAATACGACAGCATCGGTAAAAACAAATTAGCCATGACAGACCCAACGATGGGACGTTGGACTTACGAATATAATGGTTTTGATGAGCTTGTTAAACAGACGGACAGTAAAAAACAAGTATCTACCATGGTATACGACGCATTGGGTAGAAAAACGTCTCAAAATGATCACGGCGAAAAGACCACATGGGTTTATGACACACAATGGAAAGGTGCACTTAGCAATCAGCAAAACAGCCAGAGCCGAACTGACTATACCTATGACTCACTCGGCAGAGTAAGCAGTCAAGCACAAAAAATAGGCGATGAAGTTGTTACTAAAACTTTTGATTATGACCAACAAGGCCGTGTTAAGAAAGTAAACTACCCTGAAATGTCGCTGGTTAATAGCTACGACTCCGCAGGTAACCTTAAAACTATTGGCGCCGCTAAAAATGAGCTATGGACTTATGAGTACATTCAGTTAGAAGAGCAGCTCAAAAAAACCATTAGCTATATCGGGGAGTTACAAAGCAAAGCCACTGATTATGAAGATCAAATACATCAACTAACACTACGCTCTGAAGTTTATAGAAAACGCGCCGAATACTATATAACAGTAGAAAAGCGCTATGATGGGTATGCAAAACGCTACCAGGATTACAGCTATAAACTAGAGAAAGTAGCAGTACGTTATCAGGGTTACGCTAACCAATACCGAGCCAAAGCCAGATACTACTATCGCTATCTTGGCAATATGGTACTTAAGCTACAGAAAGTAAAAAATGGTCGAGCTTATTACTCTAAAAGCTGGTGTACCAAAAAAGATTGGAAAGGCCGTTGTAAACGTAGGGACGCACGCTCAGCAACACTGCCTGCATGGATGGTGCAACAACGTGTTTACCGCTGTACTTACTACTGGAAAGGTGGCAAGAGCTGTGGTTACAAAACCATTACACAACAAAATGTTAGCCCTACCAAGCTCTATAATAATCGGGCAGATTACTACCAGAGGGTAGCCAACCGCTACAAAGGCTATACCAGCAAATATCGTGGATATGCTAGCTACTACAAAAGCATAGCCACTCGCTATGCAGGCTATAGTAAATCCGCATTAGATACCGCGAAAAGGCTAAGCCGAGAAGCTAGTTGGGCAAGCAATACACTCGAAGAAATCATCGATGAGTTAGATCATCAAAAGAATGTAGCCACGGGACTAAGTGAGCAAATTCAAGCGTATCAGCAAGACGACAGCATCTGGACATTCTGGCGTGTAACCAGCCGTGATGCATCAGGTCGCCTGGAAGGTGAGTTGTATGGTAATGGTATGAATACCAAGCGCATCTTTGATGCCTATACAGGAGATCTTCTTCGTATCAAAACAGGGGTAGCTAAAGATCTCATCCGAGACATCCGTTATACCTACAACCAACGTAGTAGTGTGACACAACGACTGGATGCGATTAAAAATATCGAAGAAAACTTCCAGTACGACCGTCTTGATCGTCTAACACATTGGTCTTACCTCAACCCACAAGGTGCAAACCATGAGCGTGATTATCGTTACGATAATCAGGGCAACATGACCTTTAAAACGGGGGCAGGAAGCATGCAATACGATGCAGGCAACCGTCTTGTCTCGCGCACTACCGAAGCAGGTAAAAAGCTGACTTATAGCTATGATGCCAATGGAAGTATGATCAATGGGGATGATCGAACATACCATTGGAGTACTTTCAATAAAGCCAGTGCCATTACCGCAGCAGGTGGGGTAACTCGTTATTCCTATGACGGTGATCATAACCGGGTCAAAAAGACACACAAAGGCGTAACAACTCTCTACTTCGGTAAAGACTACGAAGTCATTCTGGAAACCGATAAGGACAACCGTAAAGTACGTCGTATGCGACATCACATCTTTGCGGGTAACGAACTGGTTGCGACGCATGAGAAGACGTTGATTGATGAAGAGAAGCAAGCAGATAGCACCGCATATGTTCATCGTGATGCACTGGGTAGTGTCGACACCGTAACAGATGAAGGTGGGCGAATTGTTCAACAACAACGCTACACACCGTTCGGAGAAGACCTGGATGTTGTCGATGACAACAAGTATCGTAAAGATGAAATCCGTGGCTTTACAGGGCATGAGAATGTCGGTGAAACCGGACTAATCAATATGAATGCCCGTTTGTATGATCCTGTGATCGGTCGCTTTGTTCAAGCAGATACCATGATCCCAGAACCAGGTAATGTGCAAAGCTATAACCGCTATGTATACGTCATCAATAATCCGATGAAGTATAATGATCCTGATGGTCATTTCTGGCAGTTTATCATCGGTCTCGGTTTGTACCTGTTTAGCATGACCACGGATGACCCGTTCTTGCAGAAGATTACCTCTCTGGCTGGAATGGCGATGATGGGGAATGCATTGCACTTGGCTGGTTTCTCTGCAGTACAAAATGGAGCCATGCTTGGCTTTATTAGTGGAACGGCTCAAGGTGGAATCGAAGCAGGAATTAAGCAAGCAGCAATAGGAGGGCTTACTGCTGGGCTAACTAGTGGTGTCGCCGATGCAGTAGGACATGGCTTCTCTTTCCAAAGCGTTGCTGCCCAAATGGTTGTTGGTGGTATTGTCTCAGAGATACGCGGAGGTAAGTTTATTCACGGAGCGGCCTCAGCACTTGCAGGCAAAGTGGGAGGTGCAGTAAGTACCAACATCTTTGGGGCAATGGGTACGGGGTCGCAATCTGATCTATTTGGGCGAACGGCAGTCTCCATGATGTTCGGTGGACTCGCAGCAGAAGCGACAGGAGGTAGTTTTGAAGACGGTGCTATGCAAGGTTTATTTACTCACTTGTTCAATGACGAGGCGAGTGATGGTAGCAATCTCTTTTCTAGTGCACGTGACTTTGCTAGCTATTTACCAGTTGTAGGTTCTGGATTAGATGCGTATGATTCTTTCAGTAAAGGAAACATAGGCATGGGGTTTCTGAATTTGGGATTGATGGCTTTGGACTTGACAGGCACAGGGGCTCTGGTAAAAGGAATTACTGTAGGCACAATGAAGTATGCAGCAAGAAGACAAATAAGGAACTCGTATAAAAATACGAATAGTTGGAATGCAATGAGAAGATCTCTTCAGAGATCAGGTAACGTAGCAACAAACAGTAGGAGAACACCTAGAAGAGATTGGACAACAACAGACCATGTTTTTATTAAACAGCGTTATGGCCTTTCTCATCGGTTGACCAACCATCCTGCAAACTTACAAACAGGTGTTTCACAGTCTCTTAATAGTTCTTTTGAGCATATGGGAGCTATTCAACGGGCAGCTCATTTACCAGGATGGATGCAGTGGAGTGCTGCTGGTTCTATTTCGTATGGTACTGGTTTGGCCGTTGGGTCAGGAGACTGAGTGAAAAGGCAATCGAGCTTATCACTTCTTGACTGCCTCTATCCTAAATCCGTGACTTCAATGCGAATAATAGGAGATAAGAGATTGATTTAGCGCAGGATCTTAAAAATCTTAGCTTCACCCTTCGTTAATCGGGTATTTTTTAAACCCGTAATGAATCAATATCTTACCCCCCCCATGCCGTAGTAAAGTCACGGATTCAGTTCTATATCATACTTCTTGGTGCTGAATGACTTTTTGATGTCGCTACTTAGGTAAATTAAATGTGGATTTGAAATTTCCAATTATTATATATATTGATGGTTGTTTTTCTATATTTACTGAACATGTATTTATTAAAATACTAAAGGCAAATATAAGAGAACAAAAACTATCTCTCCTTGAAAATAGGAGTAAAAGAATTAAATCTGGCTGGATTCTTGATGCTAATGGTAATTATTTTATTTTAAAAGCTATTGGAAAATCAAGAGTATGGATGCGACCCTTTTCATTTTTTTGGAATGTTGTATTATCAGTTTATCAGATGGGAAGACCAAGAAAAGTAAATGCTAAATATCTCATAAGACAGATTGAGTTGCTTCCTAAAAAAGAACTAAGAAAAGAGATCGTAAAAGATTTTCTAAATTTTATAAAGTCTGAAGATAGCGAACAAATAGTAACTGGTGATACCTTAAAAAAATGGCCATTATAACTGTCCAAGAGCGCGGCAATTCAAGGGGGCAGCCAGCTTGATTTTAGAACCTCAAAACGTAAGCGTTCACGCCCTATAAAGCGCGGTAGTCGGGTAAGGAACGCCACCCGCAAATTGGGTAAACATTCACTATGTCCGATGGCACTACCGTCTATCCTTATATGGTCTCCTCCAGTATTGCAAGGTACCGATGTTTTTCAAGGTAGTCTTCGTGCTTTAAAAAAGTCTTTCAGCAGTTGTGAGCATTCTTCCTTAAGCACCCCACCTTCAAGTTCAATAGTATGGTTATGCCGCTCATCCTGTACATGAGAGAACATACTACCCGCAGCTCCTGTTTTTGGATCATAAGCACCAAAGACTAAGCGCTTTATTCTTGAATGAACCATTAGCCCTGCGCACATAGGGCAAGGCTCTAGCGTCACATAAAGCGTGGTATCTGGAAGTCGGTAGTTTTTGAGGTATTGACCCGCTGCGCGAATGGCTATCATTTCAGCATGAGCTGATGGGTCATGATGGGTAATGGGTTGGTTGAAGCCCTCACCAATAACCTCCCCGTCTTTAACAACTACCGCACCGACAGGGACTTCGCCTTCAGCACTGGCTTGTTGAGCCAGCACCAAAGCGCGTTGCATAAAGTGTTGGTCTGTCTTTATTCCCACTCGATGGTCGCTGGTGGCTTGCCTGAGATATCATAAACTACTCTGGAGATACCTTCGATTTCGTTGATAATACGACGAGAGACTTCATCCAGAAAATCATACGGCAAGCGCGGTAGGTCGGGTAAGGAACGCCACCCGACAAGTTGAGTATCGCAACTCACCAATATATTTGGGGTTATATTTGGGGTCAGTAATAAGTGGGGTCAGTGTCAGTAAGTTAAGACTTAGCTCATTAATTACAATTAATTACAATGAACTTTTATAAGGAGAAAAGTGAATATCGTTCTTGATATTCTTAAGCTTCCTTGGGTAGCTCCTCCCCCCCCTATGTCAGGATAGTTGTTAAAAACTGTAAAAATAAAACAGACCGATTAAATCACTAGCTCCAAGCCTTGTTAGTACGTCATGGATTTAACAAGACAGCGGTAGCATTAGCGAACAAAAATGCCCGAATACTTTGGGCGGTGGCACAGACCGGCAAGCCTTACGAAGCGGCATAGTCATGTGCCTAAACACGGGTTATCCACCCTTTGCCCACCGACTGCATGTGATAGAAGCATTACGTCCGTGGACAAAGCGAGGATAACCCTCCAACAAACCGAGTAACCAGAATTGCGTAGGTAAGTTACAATAATGATGACATAAACACATCAGACCAGTGCTTTTAAAACCCGATCCGCTCAGAGAGTTGTAAAAAACCGTCACCCTGAAAGAGGTAAAAGCACGCGGATAGATTCATCAAGAGTCCTGAGGTATGAAAACCTC
>JALXAX010000199.1 GCA_026991755.1 Thiotrichaceae bacterium
GCTGATGCCTGTTAGTGCAAGGGTGAGTGGGCGAGAAGGATGAACAGATTGCATTTGAATTTCCCCAATAATTTAGTGAGTTAAGCTTCTTTGAGCTTTATAGGATGAATGGTAGGTTAACAGGGATTAATGGGGGGGGGTAAACCTGCTATAAATGGTAGGTTTGTGTTATTTATCGGCTAGTTACAACGGATAATATGAGTATTAATGGGCTTGATAAGCCTATTCTATCAGCGTTGTTGGGGTGTTGGCTGATTGGTGATTACTGCATGCTTTTCAAGTGATTTATTTTTAAATTTTTTAAAGAATCTAAAAATAAGTTAGAATAAATCGATGTTTAGCTATAAAAGTGACCAAGAGCTATTGCTAAACTTTTCTATCAAAAAGTCTGACAAATTTTATTACTCAGAAATTCCGATCAGACACTATAAAAACTTTTGCACTCCTTTGTACTTAGGCGCTTTAGATGCAGGTTGATTAATATGCTCTTTGATCCCCCAGCTACCGTAAGCTTGATACGTCCTTGGTGATGAGAATATGGCAAACAGCCCACCATGTGAGTCTTGATTCCAGCCTTGTAGAAACTCGGTATACATTTGCTCCATAGGCCATGCACGATTAGCGCCTACATAGTATTTGGTAGGTGTATCTTTAGTAGAGCGGTTTTCTGGCGCATAGAGATGCTGACCACCTTCGTATGCAATTAGCTTTAAGCCATGTTTGCTGACTTCTGCTTGCTGTCTTTGTACCATTTTTCTTACATTATTTAATGAATAGGGGTTCTTATCATCTTTTAGCAGCTTAAAGACACTGGGCACGCTATTCACTGCCGCTTGTACTTTTCTATGTACAAAGAAGTAAGGCGCTATTGCTACCGCATCAAAGTGCTTAGGCGTATTGTTAAATTCGAGTAGCATTTTAGTCAATCGCGGGTTTGCACCCCATGCCCCCATGACTCTTATCAGACGATTTGAGTTTCCAAAAACCTGCTTCCAAATCCCCATTACTTGAGAGGCACGCGTTACATAATATTTATGTCCCGCATTATGATCATTTCCCAAACCCGCTTGAGTGCCTTTACTACGCACATATTTCGCTGCCGTAAAGGTTGGGTTCCAAGCCTCATTGGTATATTCAACATAAACTTTTAGATTAGGTTTTAACTGTTGCTTCACATACTGAGCATAACGACGTACCAAATCATCATTAGCGCGTTCTGGCATATTGAACCATGCATTACGATTAAGCTTGTTAGCTAGCGCAACCATCACTTCAATTGGCGCACCGCGTCGCCCTTCTCTACCCGCCCAAGTAGCTTCTTGCATATAGGGCAGTTGATGCCATACACTCAGTGGGTTACGGGTAATACCCGACATATTCATAAAACGAATAGTGTCGAAGTCTTTCATAAAACGTAGATAATCAGGATTAAAGAGGATTTGTTTATAGTGTGTTTCAAATGCTTGATAGTTTCCGCGACACTGACTTGCATCTTTTACTCGCTGAAAAGGGTTATTCGCACAAATCCCCCCTGGCGGTAATACGTGTATATTTTTAATGTAGTTGTTTGGATTACTTTGCTTGATAATTAAAGTTACTTTAAAGAACTTATCTGCCCCAGAAGCGATGTGAATAATGTCTTTACCAGGCTGACTTGAAACCAGTTTAGCGTCGTCTGTATAAGCTATTTTACCCTGACCTTCATAAAGCACCGTGTAGTTACCATTAGGCAACGTCCCTTCGGGCAACCAATGAATGAGATTAGTACCTGCTTGACCGCCATTTAAATTATTAGGCCAGCCGTTACGGTCATAAGTGATGTTGCCATGGGTCAGCTTTCCATTGGCTTCATCAAAAGGTAATGCTTGTTTGAAGAGGTTAAGAAAAGGCACGCTTGAGTCTATCTGCATGACTTCATTGGTGTTAATACCAACAGGGAATTTTGCAGCCTGAGCAAGTGAAGTGATGGATACCAATAGCAAAGGAATCAATGAGAATAAGCGTGATGACATAAGTCGTCCTTGTTTTTTATTTTGAGCAAGCTAGGGAGTTGGAGCGAGGTTGAACATACACTCAGACTACACCTCAAACTTCTGAATAGTTCTTAGTCCGTTACAGGTGGATTTTAGTTCATTAGCGATGTAATTGCAGGTAAAAAAAACTCACTGATTAATATAGGCTTTTCAGCACCATGGAATAGCGATCTTCGTCCGAAAATAGAATCGGGGACTGCTGCTACATTTTCCATTGCATGATCAAACAAGACATGACTAGGAGTAAGCCGCCCCCACTCTATAGGGCTTCGATCAAGCTGAGGATCAGAAAATATCTTCTCACCCAAAGGCTTCTCACCCATGGAATCCAACCCTTCAAAACGATCATGAAGGGCTTTGATGGGAATCAAACTGCGTGCATAAACTACGGGCGTTGTACCACAATAAAGCTGAACTTCTCGGTCAATTAACTGATCATTTTCTTCAAGTGCTAACAAGCCAGCTTCGCGAGAAGTAGCGACTCTTTGGGTTTGACTAATGAGATGCACCGAAAATTCTGTACACGCACTGCGTAGCTTTGCGGTTAAAGATCCTGTATCAATTAGCCAATTTCGTAATGGCTGTGGGATTTCTTGATGGTCTTCAGCGTTAAGTGGTTTCCAGATACTATCACTCACTGTTAGTTTGCTCTTGATCTGTTTCTGCAGGTTCAGACTTATCAGCCTTGGATGCATCGAGCAAGTCTATGCTTTCAGAGTCGTCATTAGGTGTGATATTTAAGGCTTCTTCAATCGGCAAACTTTCGTCATCCGTTTCGTCTTCTTGCGCATCAGAATTAGTTTTAAAATCCAGTTCTGGATAGAGTTTGTCTATATCTTGAATATCTGCAAGTGGCGGCATTTCATCCAAGCTCTTCAGATTAAAATAATCTAAAAACTGTCGTGTCGTACCTAACATAGCAGGTCGACCAGGGACTTCTTTATGACCCACAATTCTAATCCACTCACGCTCCTGTAAGGTTTTTACGATATTGGAGCTAACCGCTACACCACGTATTTCTTCAATTTCTGCACGGGTAATCGGTTGTCTATAGACAATGAGCGCTAGCGTTTCTAGCAAAGCTCGGGAATAGGTTTTTGGCTTTGCTTCCCAATGACGTGCCACCCACTTTTTATAAGCTTCGCGCGTGGTATAGCGATAACCTGAGGCAGTCTCTTTCAGTTCAAAACCACGGTTTCGGGTTTCTAGGTCTAAAGCATTGAGGGCTGATTTTATGTCGTTACGATTGACGACATCTTCGGGTTGAAAATACACTATCAACTTATCTAAAGGTAACGGCTCTTCAGCAGTTAGTAAAATGGCATCTAGGGTATTTTTTAGTTGTTCGGCTTGCATATCATTGTTTTTCAGTATTCTTCGGAATGTCACTAATATAGCTTGCTGTAGCCTGCGTTGAAGCACGAAACGCGGGGGGATACCAGCGTCCCGTGTTTCGCTATCGTTCAACACAGGCTACATCTTGAAACCTTATTCTTCAACCTGTTGAGCTGCTTGCAAGTAAATTGGCGCATAAGGTTCTGATTGCACTATATCAGCCAACTTTTCTTTTAGAAGCTCCAATATAGCAACCAGTGTCACAACTACTCCCATACGTCCTTCTTCGGGAGTAAACAAGCTGCTAAATTCAGTAAATGAATCTGCTTTTAGTGAGGCCAGAACATTACTCATTCGCTCTCTTACTGAAAGTGATTCACGTTGAATTTCATGACTTACGCTCATATCTGCACGTTGCAGGATGTCTTTAAACGCTAGCAGTATTTCATGTAACTCTATATCAGGGAGTGGGATTTCTTTTTCTTCACGTATTGCTTCTACGTTACTAGCCCAATGATCCCGCTTTTGTCTTGGCAGCTCGTCAATATTCTCGGCTGCGGTTTTGAAGCGCTCATATTCTTGTAACCTTCTGACCAGCTCAGCACGTGGATCATCCTCATCGTCTATCTCTTCATGACGAGGTAACAACATGCGTGATTTTATTTCTGCTAATAATGCGGCCATTACTAAATATTCTGCCGCTAGATCTAGCTTGATGGTACGCATCATTTCAACGTATTCCATATATTGCTTAGTGACTTCAGCAATAGGTATATCGAGTATTTCCAGGTTTTGTCGCTTAATTAAATAGAGTAAAAGGTCTAGCGGGCCTTCAAAGGTATCCAGAAAAATCTCCAGCGCCTGAGGAGGGATATACAGATCTTCGGGGGGATTAGTCAGCGGCTCACCTTCAACAATAGCAAACGGTAACTCACCTTGTGAGTGCGGGTTTGCTGCGGTTGATGGCGTATTCGTTGGCATAATAATAGTTAACCAAAAGGTTACACAATAAGTCCTATTGTATCCTTAACTTTATCTAATTGATCTTGTGCACGCTCAGAGGCTTTTTCTGCACCTTGTTTAAGGATGTCACGCATAGCGGACTGATCACTTCGGATTTCATGAAAGCGTTGTTGAATGGGCTCAACCAAAGCGACGATAGCTTCACCCGTATCTATTTTTAGTTTGCCGTAACCTTCAACACCTTCGTAGTCTTTTAGCACTTCTTCAACGGTTCTGTCTGTTACACCACCCATTAGCTCTAACAGATTACTAACACCTGGCTTATTTTCACGATCAAAACGGATTTCAGTTTCTGAATCAGTAACGGCACTTTTTAGCTTCTTGATGATCTTTTTTGGGTCATCTAATAAAGACACATAGTTTTTCTCTATGCTGTCTGATTTCGACATTTTAGCTGTTGGCTCTTGCAAGCTCATGATACGAGCGCCTTGTTTGGGTATAAAAGGCTCTGGCACAGTAAATACTTCGTCGTTGTACTGATTATTAAAGCGTGATGCGATATCGCGCGCCAACTCCAAGTGTTGTTTTTGATCTTGTCCTACAGGTACTTTATCTGTGCCATACAGTAAGATGTCTGCTGCCATTAGTACGGGATAATCAAATAAACCAACATTGATATTTTTACCTTGTTTACCCGATTTATCTTTAAATTGCGTCATGCGGTTCAGCTCGCCCATATAGGCGTAGCAATTTAATATCCAGCCCAATTCAGCGTGTTGATGCACATGAGACTGAATAAACACGGTGCTTTTATTAGGATCAATGCCACAAGCCAAATACAGCGCAACAAAATCATAGCAACGCTCGCGCAGGTCTTTTGGGTCTTGCTTAACGGTAATTGCGTGTAAGTCTACTAATGAAAACAGTGTGTCATGATCATCCTGCATCGCAACCCAGTTACGCATCGCGCCTATATAGTTGCCGATGGTCATGTGTCCTGATGGCTGGATGCCACTTAATACGATTGGTTTCATTGGTTATTCCACGCTTACATTATGGTGTTAAAGACTGCTCTTATGATCGGCGATAATACGGCATTTAAAACCCCCATGTAAATCAATCCAAGCACAATAAAAAAACCATACGGCTCTATTTTATCCAAGGCTAGTGACATTTTCAGGGGTAATAAATTAGATAGAACTTTGCCGCCATCTAACGGAGGTATGGGAAATAAGTTAAGTATCATCAATATCAGGTTAAATACAACACCTGCTGTGGTCATATCCAAAAAACCTTTATGCAAAGCGGGATCGCTAATCGTACTGTGAATAAGATGCATCAGCAGAAACCACATAATAGCCATCAGCAAATTAGACAGAGGGCCTGCTATTGCTATGTAGATCATGTCTTCTCTAGGCTTTTTCAAATTACGTGTATTGACAGGAATGGGTTTTGCCCAACCAAACAATAACGAACCCGGTAGAAGTAAGAAAATGAGTGGCACTAGAACCGTACCTATTGGGTCTATATGCTTGACCGGATTCATTGTTAATCGTCCGAGCATTTTGGCAGTGCTATCACCTCGTTTATTAGCCACCCAACCGTGAGCGAACTCATGCAGCGTTATCGCAAATAATACGGGTATTCCCCATGTAGCTATCTTGTAAATGATTTGATCTATGTCCATCTAGGCCTTTTATATTCTTTTTTTTTCTGATGCCATAAAAAGGGCATCGTGCTGATAACGGTAGTTTAATGTCTTTTCAACCAATCAACATCGCCTCTACCCTCTCGTAAAACCTCTGGTGGTGATTGCATAAGGTCTATTACCGTTGTTGCTTCGTGCCCACTATAACCACCATCGATAATCAAATCGACTTGATTCTCCAGAAACAGTTGAATTTGATAAGGATCCGTCATTGGAAAATCATCATCCGGCAAGATGAGTGTGCTGGAAATCAATGGTTGATCCAACTCTTCTAGCAATGCTAGCGCTATATTGTTATCAGGTATACGAATACCAATGGTTTTGCGTTTAGGGTGTTTAAGCCGACGTGGTATCTCACGGTTAGCCTCAAGAATGAAAGTATACGAACCCGGTGTATGAGATTTTAATAACCGATAGTTAATGTTATCCACCATCGCATACTTGGAAATTTCGGATAAGTCCCGACACATCAAGGTAAAGTGATGGTTTTTGTCAACTTGTCTAATACGCCTGATTTTATCTATTGCGTCTTTATCATCAAGGTGACAACCAATGGCATAGCTAGAGTCTGTTGGGTAAACCACAATACCACCACGCTTTATAATATCCACAGATTGCCGGATCAAGCGGAGTTGCGGGTTATCGGGGTGGATGTATAAATATTCGCTCATATTAGTATTTTCTTAGCTTTGTTTAGCTTGGACGTTAGTAGCATGGAGCTTGATGAATTCCGCTAACCCTTGTATCAGTATGAAGAGTCAGAAAATGGGGTATTCTATATCAGGTCTTTCTGCTAAAGTAGTCGGTTTTAGGCTTTGCGGGTTTAGCTGTATAAATAGCTATTCATACACTATATGAAGTTCCTGTTTGATTTTCTACCGGTTGTCTTGTTTTTTGCAGCCTATAAGTTGTTTGGAAGTATGCCTCCTGAACTTATCGACCTGGTAAACCAGATACCTTATGTCTCACTTTCACAAAATGAACCCAGAGATGCCATTATTTTTGCAACGCTCGTCTTACTAGTCGCCAGTGTTCTTCAAAATATTCTTCATTTTCTTGTCTACCAACGTTTTGAGAAAATGCATCTTATCTCGATGGCTATTTTGTTGGTATTTGGAAGTATGACGGTTGCTTTCAAAAACCCACACTTTCTTATATGGAAGGTTAGCATTTTTAATTGGCTTTTTGCGGTTGTTATCTTTGCTAGCCTATTCATCGGTAAGAAAACTCTGATAGAACGAATGATGGCTCAAGCCATAGAAGTACCCAAGAACACATGGCGCAATGTAACCATCATGTGGACCATCTTTTTCACCTTACTCGGCATAATCAATCTCATTGTCGCTACCTATTACCCTGGTGAGGATTATAAAAATTGGGTTAATTTTAAATTATTTGGAATTTTTGGATTAACCATTGTCTTTATGATCGGCCAAGCATTTTATCTCAGTAAATTTGCTACTAATATTGATGAAACGAAAACCAACAACGGAGAAGCCTAATGTTATATGCCATTATTGCTACTGATGTTGAGAACAGTTTAGAGAAACGCCTTGCCGCCAGACCTGATCATATAGCTCGTTTAGAAGCACTAAGAAACGATGGCAAGCTCATATTGGCAGGACCACATCCCGCCATTGATTCTGACGACCCAGCAAGTGCCGGCTTTACTGGCAGCCTCATTGTCGCTGAGTTTGATTCATTAATGGCAGCTCAAGATTGGGCCAATAAAGACCCCTATAAAGCAGCGAACGTCTATGAAAAAATTGTAGTTAAGCCCTTTAAAAAAGTTTTTTAAGAACTACAATACTAACGAACTCAGACCTAATCCCAAGGTCTCAGTAAAATTTTAAACAAATAAGAAGAGTTTAGTATGAATAAAAAGAAACAGTTACTAAGTGTTGCGATCGGCTGTACCCTACTATCAACAGCCATGACAAGTGCTTTTGCGAAAGACCAAAAAGCAGTGGCTACGGTTAATGGTACACCCATCTATCAAGAAGCATTGGATGCTTACCTTAGCGTAGTTAATCGCTCACGCCCCAGCAAAATAGACCCTGCAACGGCGCTTGATGATTTAGTCGTAACTGAACTTGCCATTCAACAAGCAAAAAAAGATGGTTTTGACAAGCGTGAAGATGTAGTTAAACAAATCAAAGAAGCTTCAAAAAAGATTCTACTAACCACGTGGACACGTGAAAAAAGTGAAAGCTTGAAAGTAAGTGATGATGAAATCAAAGCTGCTTACGACAAGAACATGAAAGGCCAGGCAACGGATGAGTACAAAGCCCGCCATATTCTAGTAAAAACAGAAGATGAAGCAAAAGCGCTAATTAAAGAACTTTCTGGCGGTGCTGATTTCGAAAAGCTAGCTAAAGAAAAGTCTACTGGACCTTCTGGCCCTAACGGCGGAGATCTTGGTTGGTTTAAACCCCAAACCATGGTGCCTCCATTCGCTAAAGCTGTTGAAAGCATGAAGAAAGGTGATGTGAGTAAAGAGCCTGTAAAAACAAGCTTTGGCTTCCACGTTATTAAACTAGAAGACAAACGCGCCGCTAAGCTACCTTCGTTAGATACAATGAAACCACAGCTAAAACGCGCACTGGTTCAAGAAAAAATGATTGCTTATATTGATTCTTTAAAAGAGTCTGCTGATGTGAAGGTCAATCTTCCTAAAGCAGAAGCAAAGGATGACAGCAAAAAGCCTGCTGCTAAATAAACCAAATCACGGACTGTATAAACCTGCCTGAGTATACTCATGGGTTTATATTAAATGAAATAGCCACGTCCTAAGGGCATGGGTAGGCTCTAGTCTGATGAATTAATCTTTAGTTAGGTTCACGCCATTTCTGCCTCCCCCTTTGTAAAGGGGGATTGAGGGGGATTTAAGGTTGTTGGAAGTAACGACCTTAAATCTCCCCCCAGCCCTGCTTGCTCAAGCTTAACGGGATGAAGCCTCGTTTCCAGATGTATACCATTGCCTTTTAAAGCATTAATAAGTAAAACTATTCACTCGTCAGCCTTATTCAATACCAACAAAAATAAGCCTTATGGACGACACTGATATTTCGGCTCATCCACACGCTGCCACACCTTTACATAATCAGGAAATGAAGCAACATACCCTTCTGTTCTTTTATCTCCTGGAACATATTTATTGCCAACGCTTTGGTATTCCTGATAACACAAAATCTCAACACTCTTCACCCGATTATACTTATTGACCTCAAAGCGTTTAAAAGCCTCACCCTTCCCCTTTCTCCATAACTGAAATGAACTGGCTCTTCCTGATGCAATGACTACTGGCTGTTGTTTAGGCTTGTGCATTATTAACCAATAGCTTTGAGGTTGTACTTCGTTAGTTGGCTGACAAGCCCCCTTCCCTTGAGTAGTCACCAACCATTCAGCGGTTTCAATACGTTCATCCAGTTCAATTCTCACGCCTATAAACTGGCAAGATTGCAGTAATTCGGGTCGCAATGTATGAAGGGTGGGTGTTTTCTTTTCATGTGACAGGATTGTTTTTTTAAGCCAAGGTGCTTTGGAAATAATGAGCTTTCTTTTACGTTGATAACTCTTATCACCCAATAAACTTAATGTACCTACAAACCCCGTTTTCAACTCTGCAAATGTCGCCGCATTCACTTTTACTGGCTCGGCAAAAGCCATCGTATTTTCCCCTTCCGATGCAGAAGAACTCTTTTCAACAGGTAGTGTTTTACAACCTACCAGAAAAAAGCCAAGCAAGCCTGTTATTGCCATAACCATTGCCGTAGGAAATAAGGTAATTTTATCAGACATAGATGAATCCTTTTTAGTAAGTCACGGTTGGTTTAAGTGAAAAACCAGCCTCAGTCATGGGCGCTCAAGCTGAATAAAATATTAACACAAAATGCTTGACAAACAATCACCCTCCCCTTGTATATTTTATGCGAAATATATCTATCTTACTGTTATACCTAACATTAAGAACACTTTGAGCGGCTCTGGATCACACCTTATAAACCATCTCCCTTGTATTTGGGATATAACTACTAGTACTCCAACAAGTTAGGTTTGATGAATACAGCGAGTCAGGAAGCGGTTAGCCGCTAGGCGCGTCTTGCAGGGAATGGTTGTTCCCTTCACAAAAGACGCAACAACGCGGATGACCGCTTCC
>JALXAX010000200.1 GCA_026991755.1 Thiotrichaceae bacterium
TAGTTCGAAGGTACTTCCAAAGTCTAATTGCATAGCTCTACTCAAATGAATCGATTGGGGTTGAAGTGATTATACTAATTTTGGGGAGGTTAATCAGAGCTTCCTTAAGGAACCTCTGATCAACTCATGATTCGTTTTTCTGAGGCTAGAATCCGCCAGTTTTTCGCTATAAAAGTGACCAATAGCTACGGCTATTGCTAACTTTTCTAGCAAAAACCTGACAAATTCTATCTCACAGAAACTCCGATCAGAGTTAATCAGAGGTTCCTTAAAATGAACTGTTTCGATGATTTTGAATAGCGTTAACTAGCCTAAGTAAACCAGTTTTCTTATGAGCTTCATAGTAGGTATAGTTTGCGTTATAAATGGTCAGGGTGTGTACGTTGCAAGCTCAATACTGATCAATAAATAGCTACCATTAGCAAAAAGAAAATAATAGACAATGTTAGAAGATATAAAAATAGTACTAGTACGAACCTATCACCCAGGGAATATAGGCTCAGCCGCAAGAGCCATGAAAACCATGGGAATAAAAGACCTTTGCTTGGTGAGTCCCGTAGATTTCCCATCGGATGAAGCTTTGAAAATGGCAAGAGGTGCGAGCGATGTCGTTGAAAATGCAACCGTGCTAGATAGCTTGTATGAAGCAGTCAAAGATTGCCAAATCGTTGTAGCCAGTACCGCAAGACAACGAGGCTATGACTTACCCGAAATGTCACCCCAGCAAGCCGCTGAAACAATGAATGCCCATGCTAAGCAAGGTCATAAAGTAGCCTTGCTTTTTGGTCCAGAGCGAATGGGATTACATAATGATGATCTACAGTTCGCAAAATACCGAGTGAGTATTCCAACCAGCCCTGATTATCCCTCACTAAATATTGCCGCAGCAGTGCAAACTTTGTGTTACGAAGTATTTAAAGATTCTGAAGCAAATACGAGCAGTGATAGTGCAGTCGATGAGTTACCTGATATGGAAGAAATGGAGCGTTTCTATGTACACCTTGAACAGACATTAATAGAATCAGGCTTTATCTTTAAAAAGCACCAAGGTGAAGTGATGAAGCGCTTTCGTAATGTATTCGGAAAAGCAGAATTGACTACGGCGGAAGTGAGTTTGTTGCGTGGGGTTTGGTCGTCTTTTCAGGGTAAGAAAAAGCAGTATTAATGATTTCATATGTATTGGCACATACTCATGGAACCGAGACTTCAGTCTCGGCTTAACGGGGCTGAAGCCCCGTCTCCAGATGTATGTCATTACTTTTGAAACCATTAATAGTATGTAACAACTGCGCCTTCGACTCCGTTCATCAGAGTGCTTGATGTAACTTTTGCAACAAGATAATACAACAGTGAAGAGAAGGCTAGGCGCACTCCCGTTTCATCCATCCACCTAATAACTTACCCACTTCAGCCAATAAACGACTGGCGTGTTCAAATCGGCTAGTACTCAACAGCCTGAGGTCATGGCATAAGCGTAAATAAAATCTGAGACCTTTGCATGAAAGGATGGCGAGAGAAAAATGAGCGTAATTTTCTCTATTTTTGCTAAAAAAGAGGGTAATAGCCGAGCTATTGGCCGAATTTTTAGCAGAAATAGAGGAAATTCAAGCCATTTTTATCCGTCATATCTTTCGTGCAAAGGTCTCAATCTAATTAATTTTAACTGATTATCTGCTTTGATCAGTACAGAGTACCGCTGTTTCTTATCGCTTGCTTGATACAGCGCTTCCATATAGTCAAAGGTTGCATCCTGTAACCGCGAAGCAACCACAAAACGTTGCTCACGCGGGAATTTAATGGTTTGAGGAATAAGCCAATGCACAAAGTCATAACTTTTGGCATAAAGAGGAGATTCTTTCATGAGTACATCCTTGTATTGAATATCAAACAGATAGCTTGCATAGTAAAAAATAATCAGGCACATTTGTTATGTTGACTGAACCTAGAAAGGGTTAGCACAACTCTCGCGGCGGCTCCTGGAACAATACATCCAACAACGTTCGGTGCGCTATTCGTAACAGGAATCATCCTAACAATCGAAATAACAACATAGGTTTTCGAGTTGTTTATAGTTGAGAGAGTTCTCCATAGTTTAACGCCTTGTATTCGGAAAAGTGGTACATCCAAGGATGACTAACGGCAGTACAAGAGCTAAGCCAGCTTGTGTTAATCCTGATCACGAGTACTTACTCTGGTCAAATACTGAAACTTCCCTGCGTCCTACTAAAGTACGGCGCAGGCTTCAACAATGCAGGTGTCTTGAGTATGTCTAAACGTTTTATAAGCTTTGTAATGATTCTAGTTACAATTGCGGTTTTAATCTTTTTCTTTTCGGAGCAAATATCACAGTTTATTCAGACAATGTGGAATCTGAGTGACAAGCAAAGAGCTAAAGTTAATGATTGGGTAGGAATTATTTCAGGCATAGTTGGTGTGTTTGCTCTGTTTATTGCTTTTTTTCGCTGGATAGCTAAAAAAGAAGATCATAAAGGAGTAAACAAAACAGGCGTAACCTTTGAGAAAAAAGTTAAGATTAAAAATGGTGATTTAGTGCTGGGAAAGAAGACAGTACATGGGAGCGAAAAATAATATGTTAGACAATTCAGGAACGGTCTTTAAAGGGGGAGTCGAAGTTGATAATGATTTTGTGTTGGGTGATAAAAAGACCATAGAGAAACTGATTATCAATATCTATGGAGAACACGCCAGTCCACAGTATGATAATAAAGCCTTACAAGATCAGCTCACCGAGTATCGTCGCTACATAGTGGAAACGTTTAAATATCTTGACTTCAAAGGTATTGATGGCATAGCCGAAGCCGTAAAAGGTTCAAGTGGTGTAACTTTGGAAAAAGTATATGTGCCTTTACGGGCACGCATAGATACACCTGATGGAGAATCCTGGCATCGTCTGGGTGGGAGACATTATTGTGGCGTTAAAGCCATTTCTGCTACAGAACTTGAAGCTATAGGCCAAGAGATAGACCAAGTGATAGACAAAACAGAAGCTTCAGCTTTGCCTGTTGAACAATGGATTAAAGATCAGCAAGCCTTGATCATATTAGGCGACCCAGGCAGTGGTAAATCAACTACGGTGAAGCGTTTAGCTCTGGGGTTGGCGCAGAGTAAAAGTGCACCACTTCCAATTGTGCTGCCTTTAAATGCGTACAGTAAAGAGCTTGAAAAAAATGACATTAGCTTTGAAGATTATCTACCACACTATTTTCACGCAAAACGTGGTCAACTGGACAAGAAGCTTCTTAAAGCACTATTTACAGAAGGACTAAGCCAGCAAAAAGTGGTTATATTGATGGATGGTCTTGATGAGGTTGGAGATAACAGAGGCAAAGTAGTAGAACAGGTTGAAAACTTTGTAAGAGCATGGATACCAGACCCTGAAAGCAAACAGAAAAGTGGCAACCGTATGGTCGTAACCAGTCGTTTTGTGGGTTATCGGGATTACCCCTTAAAAGACCCTCGCTGGAAGACTGTTGCACTAAATGACTGGAACGAAGAAGAAATTGGGCGTTTTTTTAAAGCGTTTACTTTAGCATCTGAACTCGCTTGGTCAGGGGGTGAGGATCAGCAAAATGTTCATGATGCGGCAAAAGAAGAATACGAATACCTAAAACAGGTAATTAGTCGTAATAAGGGTATTAGGCGCCTATCTGGCAACCCGTTACTGGCTTCACTGTTGGTGTTGATAAAACGGCAAGGAGTGACACTGCCACATCGTAGAGTCGAGCTTTATGATCTTTACATGACAACACTGCTGAGGAGCTGGAATCGGAGTCGGAGTCTTGATAAGCAGCCGATTGGCCCTGAAATTGACTTTTCTTCGACGCAACGACTATTAGCAAAGCTAGCATTACACTTGCGTGAGACCAATCCACAGAGTGGTTTAATTAGTGAAGATGAGATACGTGATTATCTACTGAAATATTATCAAGATGATGATTACACTCGCTGTGAAGCGGATGAAAAATCAAAAGTCTTTTTAGACTCCGTTCATACCTACTCCAATTTATTGATTGAAAAAGGTCATCGACAATTTGGATTTATTCATCTCACGTTTGAAGAGTATTTAGCGGGGTTTGGGCTTGCACTGGAGCGAGAAAAAGTGCTCTGCAAAAAATTTCCTAAATATTTAAAACAGCCAGAACACTGGAAAGAAACACTGTTACTGTCATTAGGTGCAATGTCCGTAGTAAAAACAGATCAAGAAAAAGCGAATGGCATCCTGGAAGATTTACTGGAAGAAGGTAAGGAGGGGAGCCCCGAATTTATCTTATTTGCAGGTGAAGCCTTAAATGATGTGGGGGCTTCTGTACTGGGTAATCGCATGACACGCCAGATTCAAACAGCATTACATGATCTGATGACACAGAATAAAGCTAAACTAGCAAAACGTGCGACAGCAGGTCGGCTACTTAGTGAAAGTGGTGATCCACGTGAAGGGGTAACGATAAAAAAACAGGATGGCTTGGTCTGCTATCAGCAAAGAGGCGAGAATAAATACACAGTCCCCGATATCGATTGGCAAAAAATTAAAGCAGGTTCCTTTCAAATGGGTACAGAAGGAGAGGAGGGCTATGATGATGAAAAACCGGCTCATTCACTCAATATGGATGAGTTTTATATCAGCCGCTCACCCGTTACCAATGCACAGTATCGCTGCTTTATTGAAGCAGGCATGTATGACGATAAAGTATTTTGGGAGGAGCAGTTACCCGCAGCGGCTGGTTTATGGCGAGAGGGTGAATTAGTGGGTAAGGAAATATTAGAAACTTACCCAGAGAAAAATCGTGAAGGCTATAAAAAATGGTTAAAAAAGGATAAAGCGCGTTTTCAGCCACGCTTCTGGTCAGACAGACAATGGAATTTGGATAATCATCCTGTGGTTGGCGTTTCATGGTATGAGGCTTTAGCGTATAGCGTTTGGTTAAACGAACTGGCAGAAGAGATTACGCCTCGGAGCAAGGCAGGTACATCGCACATTCGCCTCCCAACTGAAGCGGAATGGGAATATGCAGCACGAGGTACACATAGTTTACGTTATGCATGGGGAGAAAAATCCAGCCCTAAAAAAGGTAATTTTGAAGCGTCAAAGCTGGGAAGAACATCCGCGGTAGGTATGTTTGCCAAGAGTAAAGCATTTGGTCTATATGATATGACGGGTAATGTGTGGGAGTGGACAAGTAGCCGATGGGGAAAAGATTTTTCTTCTCCCTCTTTTAGCTATACTCAATGGCAAGAACAGAGTGATAAGCGTGATTTATTAGAGCCCATAGATTTACGAATAACTCGCGGCGGCTCCTGGTACAATTCATCCATCGTCGTTCGGTGCGCTATTCGTTACGGGTTTCATCCTAACGATCGAGACTTCAACTTAGGTTTTCGAGTTGTTTATAGTTGAGAGAGTTCTCCCTGGCGCTTCTGAGATGCTGGCTACTGGTTTCTGAATTCTGATTCCTGCACTTCTGAATTCTAGATGTTTGATTTTTGCAGGTGGTTTATTTTTAACGACTAATGTAGGTTGGTGCTGAGGAACGAAGCCCAACGTGAGATGGTTTGTTGGGCTTCGCAAGCTCAGCACCAACCTACGGTTTGTAGAAAGACTGAGCAGAGTGGTGATTTTTTAAAATGGCGAGAAGTTTTGATAATTTGTACCCAGAGATTTGTAGTTTCGAGAATCTTTATCAAGCGTGGCGTAAAGCGGCTAAAGGCAAGCGCAGTTGCCCTGCGGCGGCTAGTTTTGAGATTAATCTGGCAGATGAATTGATTCAGTTACAGCAGGAGTTAATCACTCAGGCTTGGTAGCCAGGGGAATACTATTCCTTTACTATTCTTACCTGCAAGCACCGCCTTCGACTCCGCTCAGGCTACGGAGTGCACCTGAGCTGAGTGCTCTTAGCTCAAAGCCTCAACACGAATACGAGTAACCGCACTACACGTTACATCTAATGCTTCTATAGCTTGTATCGCTGTATTCATATCACCTTCACGTACTCGCTGGGTCAATAAAATAATATCAACCTCATTCGCGCCTGTTTCGGGTTCTTTCTGAATAAAGGCTTCTATGCTGATGTTGCTCTCACCCATGATTTTTGTAATCGAAGCTAGCACACCTGGCTGGTCTAATGCACACACTCGCAAGTAGTATGCGGTGGTGATGTCGTCCATGCCTAGTACGGGGATGTCCGCTAGTTGGTCAGGTTGGAAGGCCAGGTGAGGTACGCGGTTACTGGGGTCTGATGTCATCGCTCTAACCACATCAACTACATCTGCGATTACAGCAGAGGCGGTAGGTTCATCACCTGCTCCAGCACCATAGTATAGTGTTGGGCCAACCGCGTCGCCGTGTACTAGTACGGCATTCATTACGCCATTTACGTTGGCAATTAGGCGGGTCTTAGGGATCATCGTTGGGTGTACGCGTTGCTCTATGCCTTTTTCGGTGCGACGTGTAATGCCTAAATGTTTGATGGTGTAGCCTAGCTCATCCGCATATTCCACATCTTCGGGTGTGATAGTGGTAATACCTTCCGTGTAGGTTTTGTCGAATTGTAGCGGGATACCAAAGGCAACTGATGACAAGATGGTTAGTTTGTGCGCTGCATCAATGCCTTCAACGTCAAAGGTAGGGTCGGCTTCTGCGTAGCCTAAATCTTGTGCTTCTTGTAATACGTCATCAAAAGCTCGGCCTTTTTCACGCATTTCGGTGAGGATAAAGTTACCTGTACCGTTGATAATGCCTGCAATCCATTCTATTTGATTGGCAGATAAGCCTTCACGAACCGCTTTGATAATGGGTATGCCGCCTGCAATGCCTGCTTCAAAGGCGACGATGACACCTTTCTCTTGGGCATTGGCAAAAATCTCATTTCCGTGCAGAGCAATTAATGCTTTGTTGGCGGTGACAACATGCTTGCCGTTCTCAATGGCTTTTAAAACCAGCTCTTTTGCTAGTGTATAACCACCAATTAGCTCAATAACGATATCTATAGATGGGTCACTGACGACTTCGAATGCATCTTGTGTAATGCGTAAATCGCTAAGCCCAATTTCTTTACCGCGATCAAGGTTTAGGTCAGCGGCTACTTCAACGGTAATACCTCGACCTGCACGACGTGCGATTTCTTCTGCATTGCGATGTAATACGTTAGCTGTTCCGCCACCGACGGTTCCTAGTCCTAATATGCCTATCTTTACGGGATTCATCTGGTTATCCAAGTAAGGTGATTCAAGGGTTCGCACATTACCTTTCGGATAAAATACTGTCAATAACTACTAGACAAATCTGCTTTAACCTAAAATCCTCAGTTAGACAGCCTATAGAGTGATTCTCTTCGGCTGAATGGCGTAGTAAAAAAAGGAGTTAATGGTTGATCCTTAATGAGTTTTTTTATATAGCCAGTCAGTTGAAGAGGGTTGCTCTATAGGCTGTAGCGCCTTCACTCTATATGTGAAGATAGATAAAGCTTCTTACTTTAATACTATCAGTAGTTTATTTAATGCTAGAAGCGGTTAACTGAGGGTTTTAGGTTTAACTTGTCTCTCTTTTGAGCCGTTTAGGACAGAATAATTTGAATGCCTGCTTGTTCAAGTCTCTCGGTTAGTAGAGATAAGTTCCGTTGTTGAGCTTCATTGCCTTGTAGGCTTTGCATCCATTTTGATGAAAATTTAAGGTAGCTTGGCTTGTTTTTTAATACTCTTTGAAGAGACAACTTGTCGGGAATAAATTGGTAAACACCCAATGAGCAGTTTCGTTGTTGTAATATCTTTTTTAGGTTTTCCGCCCTCGTCTTTCTCTCTTTATAAAACTTATGGGGTAGCAACAAAACAATATGGGGATGTTGATTCGAAAGTTTTCCTAAAGTACGGATAAAGAAGTTGATGAAAGTATTGCTTTTGAGGCTGCTAGCACTGAGTGAAAGTAGATATTGATGGTTTGTCTGTTGGTTGCCATACAGCTTTTTAGTTAACTCAATAATTAGCAGGTAGTCCCAAAACATAGCCGAGTTTAATGAAGCCGATTGAGACAGTTGTTTTTTCACATAGTTTTGTTCTAGAGCGCTAAACTGTAATTTTGCAAAATAATAGTTAATACCCGAAGTATTCGTGTCGGTGAGCGGTTGTAAGTTGAGCTTAACTGTTTTTAAATTTTGTCGCAGTTGGTTAAAAATATTCGTTTGAGATTGACCAGATGGTGTTGAAGATGTTTCTATGGATACATTGCTAGCTTGAGGTGTTTCACTCGTATTAATGAGATTTGTACTTGGTGTCTGCTGTTTGTTTGGGTGGGTGGTTTTTTTATCACGAAGGTTTTCCCAAGGGGAAACGGGTGCTGTCTCTTTGGGTGTGTCTAGTGCAGGCGTAAGTGTATCTTCAATCTTATGAATCCATACTTGAAGGCATTGGGTTTTATTAATAACAGCGGATGCAATGCGCACACCCACGCGTATTTTGCTTTTATCAATAGTTTTCATGCTCATCAATAAAGTTTGTTGCATGTCGATCTGACGGCGTTGCTTTTTGATAAACTTCTTGAACATATTGTGATTTTTCTTCGGTATTAAATCCCATATGTTTGAAGATTTTAATTCTGCCGCAGACTGAAAACCAAATAAAGAAAGGTAGCTGGCATTGGCATGTATATGTGTACCTTTGTAAATATAAGCAATGGGTTCTTGAGTGATGTTGACTAACCAACGATTGCGTTTATCGGTAATAGATAATAAGCGCTTGCAGAGCCTAAAGTTTTTCTTTTGCTGGGCATAACGCAGCAGGTTCTTTATATAAATGGGGGTGTTTACAGAGTCCTCTAAAGAAAGCGTGCAATTTTCAATACCCGAAAGGTCTAGGGTTAGTGGGCTGTTGTAAGGAGACTGGCTGATTAAAATAGTATCTATAGAATACCTGCGAAGCAGTTTTTTATAGTGTTCGATGCTTTTGTTATGAGTGTCGTTAGAATGTTCGGCAGAATCGTGAGCAATAAAAAGGATGCTGATATTGCCTTTAACTAGTTTTTTGATTAAACCACTAGCATTGTTCGTATTGATAGTTTCAACAAAAGTCTCGACAAAAATTTTATGATGCAAATGATCAAACAATCCTTCTAATTTTGGATTGATCTTATTCGCATCGGTAGACTCATTATTTATGACGATGCAATGTATATTATTTTTAGTCATAAAGTTAACTTATCAATCTAATTTGATAGGAAGCAACTCATAAGGCTGTTTTTCCGACTATAGTGTAGAGACGTAAGATTAAGTGTGGTCAGTTCTATGAAACAAAAAAAAATGTATTTGCTCTCAGGATGTCTCAAAGGGATTGCCATAGGACTGATACTATTAGTTCCTTTATGGGTGACTGCTGATGTAGTGTTGTCAATTAACGATAAAACGTCATTAACCGCGTGGAAGCTAAAAAGCTATCCTTTGGAGATAGACTTTAGATCACAACCTCCAAAATCTATCGAAGCTTTTTTTATAGCACGAGGCTTCTCGGCTGAAATTGCGGAAAGAATTAGCCGTCAATGTGTATTTCAAGTGATTGCTAAAAATACGGGTACTGCTGGCGATCCCATTATTCATATTTCATTAAAAAATTGGCAGGTAAAACATAAAGACAGCTTAAAACCTATTAAGTTAAAAGAAGTATGGGATGCTCAGTGGTCTGAGGGAACGGTTAGTGAGGCTTCTCGTATTGCGTTTCGATGGGCTACCTTTCCGGCTGAGCAAGTGTTTAGGCCAACGGGTGACTATGGTTGGGGTATGGTCAGTATAGGCTTGCCAGCAGGTGAGGTATTTGATTTGCAGGTGGTGTGGCAGCAGGATGAGGCTATTAAAAAAGAATGGCTGCGTGGGATGAGCTGCCCTGATGAGTAATTATCTTATACGGATATAAAGATTAAAGTTAGTTTTTACTATATGAAGCAACCGATAGTTGCTACTATTATAGTAGCTTAATGATCAGAGACACTTTAAATAGGATAGCTAAAGGAACCTCTGATTAAGTCAATTAGAATTTAGCGCAGGAAAAACAGTCGCTATTTTTCACGAAGTGAGGGGTAATAGTCGTTCTATTGCGCCGATCTTCGGGGAAAATATCGACTGTTTTAACCAGCTAAAAATAATTG
>JALXAX010000201.1 GCA_026991755.1 Thiotrichaceae bacterium
GTCTGGCATTGTTTAACTTTTGCTTAGATTCAGCTCGGATTGATTCCACATTTTCAGCAGTAGCATAGGCGGGTTTTTCTCTCTTTTTTCTTAGCTTTTTGACTTCGGTTTCAGCTTCGATTTGGTCATTTTCAGCCTGTAGCACGTTTTTATAAGTTGCGTTGCTGATCTCTGCAACTGATACGCCAAACACTTCCATATTTTGAATATCTAACAGTTGCGCTCTTGTCATGTTCAGCCTGTTTCTAATCTCTTCAACTTTGCCACCAAAGAAAAAAGCCGCAAATTCTAATAGCAATGTGACCAGCAGATAAAACACTGATTTTAGGAACTCAGCACCGACACCCGTTAAAGTGGCAATATTGGAAAGTAGGGGATTGCTTGAAGTTGCACCCGCGCCACCTTTCGCCATTGCTTCACCTGCAAAGGTATTCATGCTCATGGCTGAATCATAAGCCCGTTTTGCTTCAATCTTCTTTTCAAGTGCTTTCTTTTGGGATAAATAAGTAGCGTATTTAATGCGTCGCTTTGCGCGATCATCGACTACCTGCTGTAGTTGAGATTCCAAACTAGCAAGATTAAAGCCAGAAGCCCAACCGTATTGACTGGCTGTATCCAGTGCGCCTTTTTGCCTAGTTTGTGCATTTTTATACTGATCTGATTGTTTAACCAAGGTGCTTTCTCGGTTTGCATCGAGTATCGAGAACGTACCCATTACAGTGAGAACACTAACAAAGGTCGCAGATAGCCAGATGCCCTTGTGCCTGAATGTTGATAATGAAACTTTCTTCACTAGCTCAGTTACAGCACCAACGGCAACCAATGTCCAGAGTACAAGCTTCCAGATACCGTCTACTGCATCACTAGCACCCATTACTGATAAGGCGTACCAGTACATGATAGAACCCGCAAAACTAACGATTAAAATTAGATTTACTATAAAAATTCCAGTGTATAGCCTGCTCTTTAATTGAGTAGGTGTTTGATGTAAAAAATTGCTATGATTGTCTTGCATGATTTCAGCTCCTTGTTAATGTTTGGCTGATTGAATGAAGTCCTGCCTAGTGTTACAACCACAAAGCAGGGCGTTTATTTATTGATTAAAGGCTCATTCCATAAATTGAAAAGTATTCTTTCCAGCAGAAAACAGAGCCACCTTTGCAACATCTGAATTGGTCACTAAATAAAGCCTGTACTGCATCCAAGCTGTTAAGTGTGCGCTTGCTCATGCTTCGACCTAATCTATAAGCATCAATTACCGCCAAAATATCCCTATCTGAAACACCTGCTTTTTTCTGTGCTTCCTCAAATTGTTCTCGTTTCTTTGAGTGGCGTAGTTCTACCGCTTTTTGATCTGCATCCATCATTTCAAACATTTCAGCACTATAAGCTAGAGCTTGCTCTTCTGTGATCTCGCCATTGCGTAGCATTTCCGCGTATCGTTTTGTAAGTTTCATTTTTTATCCTGTGATTGCTGGTTCAATTCCTAAAGATTCAAGGAAACTAGGTGGCTCTTCGCCCTCTGGAACTAAAACAAGCGGCTCAACATAAGCAGGCGGCTTTCTTTTTAGCTTCTTTTCCAGTTTTGCTTTCAGGCTCTTATAAATCTGCGAGTTCCTTTTTTCTTCATCGCTTAAGATAGAAAACATTGAAGGTGGGTACTCACTCGACACCCAAGCAGAAGCATAAGGGACTTCGCCGTGATAGCCGTAGCTCCTCACTGTTCCGTCTCTATCTTTGATTGTTCCTATGTATTCAATTTTGATATTCATCACCACGGTATCCACTCTTCAAGCGTAATCAGGCATCCTCTTTTATCAATGAGCCACTGGATGCAATATTTGTATTTTCTGATTTTGCTTTTTTCGTGTTTTTTCTCCTGTTTAATATTCAAATTTTTACCTCTTATTTTTTATTCACCTAAAAAGTTACAGTTAGTGATACAAGTCCAAGGAAACCCCGTTTATCTGACTCTCACTTGATGTAACCCGCCATTCTTTTGTTCTGCTTATATGTACGCCTAACGCGCTCTCTATGCCTTTTATACTCTTTGTGATCTCATTGTACTGGTTTAGGATTAACTCGCCTGTATCTGCGTTAAATGCCTCCACGTAATAGGGTTTTACTTCCATTTCGTCCATTAAGGTTTGATACTTTCCCCAATCCGAAGCAATAGCTGATTGTCTAAGCTGTTCTAGCAGATTGTCATCAAACGCCTTGTCTATGCGCCTTAATTCGCGCCACGCTGTCACACTAGCACCACCAAAGAACGTAAATTGACGAATACCCCACACCCGCGCCCATGCAACTACTTTTCCCGCTGTTTCTGTAATTGGCTTACCTGTTTCCAAATCTTCACCTGCTTGCAAGTTGACTGATTCAGCAAGGATATTTTTAGCCAAATACTTAATTACATATCCCACCGCTGAACCTTCATCTTTATTAATCGACTTAGCTTTAAAACGAATAGAATCATTTCCTTTTAGCTCGGTTCTATCCTCTTCTGTGAAGTAATCACGCATAACTGTATTAGCGCGCCTTAAATCGCTCTCAGTGCCAAATATCACCGCATGATAATGAGGTGTTGAGTCATGGTGTGGCTCAACTATGCGCAAGCCATAAATATCAATATTTTGCTTTGCGAATTGAGCGCGTACTTTTTGCCAGATTTCCATTAAATGATGGTGTGTGTCGCGGGGTGATGCACCTTTATATTTTGGGTTTTTATGTCCAGAGGATTTATAAGCATGAAACTTAGAGGGCGCGGTTATAGTGATAAATATTGCTTGATGCAACGAACAATAGAAGATGTAATCATGGCGGATTTGCTTGAAAAACGGGTTGAAACGCTCGAAAGGGAACTGGCCGCGTTGAAAAAGAAAATCGGCAGCAAGACTTCCGGCCGGGACTGGCCGGGCAGCTTTGGCTCAGCCAGAAATGATCCCGGCTTTGATGAGATGATCCGTCTGGGCCGCCAGTATCTTAAAAGCCTGCGCGAGGCATATGACAAGGAGC
>JALXAX010000202.1 GCA_026991755.1 Thiotrichaceae bacterium
CCCCTCCCCAGCCCTCCCCCCCAAAGGGGAGAGGGAGCTTATTTCATTTAGCATTGAACAGCCTTGCCCTCGGAGGCACCTCTAGTACTCCAACAATTTAGGTTATAGCAAAACAATGTCCTTTTTAGCATAACGATGTTTGGCTTTCTTTATCAGCAACGCTTCTTTATCACGTCGTTTTAATAATCCAGGTAACCCTTTGTTTACCCATAACCGTTTCATGGCTACAAACTGTTTCGCTATCCCCGACAAATCTTGCTTTTTCACAAGCCGTTTTATTGCTTTCATCTCCCTACGTCGCGAGCCGCTTAGCGAACCACCACGGTTATAGACTAACGACAGCAACATGGCTTGTGCATCAGCGGGGAGTTTTTCTACGCCAGGATAAATGCGTCTAGTTTGCTTGGCGTATTTGGGTAATGTTTTGTTATAAAAAACTTCTACCGCAGCCTTGTAAGAGATACGTATGCCGCACCGTTTTAAGCGGGTAGATTCGGCCTTACCTGCTTTACCTTTCTTACCTGCTGCACGAATAATATGTTTGAGTGTTTTAGCCGAGACCAAACCTTGCCAATCAGCCTCCACTTTTCGTTTTGAGGCATAACCCAAGTCATAACCAATACCAATGGTTGCGCCACTTCTGCCTCCAGGGTATACGCTTTGGGTAAGCGCTCTTTTGTAATATGCCTGTGAGCTAACCTCAAATTTTATAATTTCTTTCAATCCTTTATGTGAGGTTTGCAGGCTGTAATCATCTTGCTCAATACCGAGCGATTCTTCTATCTTGGTAAGCGTAACGGGGCCAATAATACCATCAGCGGTAATGCCTAAATGTCGTTGAATTTTTCTAACACGCGCTCTCAATGCGGCTGATGCCATTATTCGTTCTCCTTAACTGGGGTGCTTGTGGCGGGTTCAGTACTAGAAGTTTCGGTCTTAGACTCGTCATTAAGTGCATCGCTTGTAGCTTCGCTACTCATGGTTTCATCACCCACTACCTCACTCTGTTCCTTAATAACAGAACCAGTCGCCAAATCCTTTGGGCCTGTAGGTACTTTCGTTAATACATATTCATCGATAAACATCATGTTACGTTCATTGATGACCTCATCAACTTCCAACTTTAAACGTACGGTTTGCGCATCTTCAGATACTATTTCCAGCTCGGCACTGCCTTTATTCTCAAAGCCATCCGTCCAGTTAAAATGGAGTTCATCATCATCTAGCTCGACACTTTCATTTTCGACTGCAAACAAAGGCCCACTACCATCAACCCGTTGGATCATCACATTGGCTTGCAATATATCTTCTACACCATCCAATGAATTGAGAGACAAGTTAATACGCACACCCTCTTTCTCTGCCATATAAGAGCTGGTAGTCCATAATGGGGTGTCTTCTGATGAGGAAAAACAAGCGCTCAACCACAGGCTTAAAGAAAAAAGGGAGATAAGAAAAAGGGGAGTTTTCAGCATGTCTAGTTTAATCATGCCTTTAGTATAGAGCATCTCTATTAATTCTGGTCAGAATTTGTGTGAGATAGTGGCTGATGCTATTAGAACTTAAGCCTCTTATTTACTAGGCCATTGCACTACAAATCTTGCACCTCCTAATGGAGAGTCTTCGATCATTACACTGCCCTGATGTCGGCTCACGATACATTTGACGATAGCTAATCCGATACCGAAACCACTTTGTTCTTTATTACGACTGCTTTCAGCGGTGGTAAACACTTCAAACAAGCGTTCACGGTCTGCTTCGGCTATGCCTGTACCGTCGTCATCAACTATTAAAATGTAGTGCTGGGCTGATGGAATCAACTCGGGGGTTTTAGTTAATGATACTTCAATTTTCTGCTTGGCATGACGAACAGCATTTTGCACCAGATTATTAAGCAATCTACTCATTAGTTCTGCATCAAAAGCACTGCTTTCATCAGTAGCTATTCCTTCCACTTTCCAGCTTAATTGCTTACCTTGACTTAGTTTTATCAAACCTTGCATGGTGTGTTCTAACCACGGTATTAATGCCTGTTGGCTAAATTTACGGTGATCATTCTCTTTCGGATCTCGTGACTGTAGCCGTGCATAGCTGAGTAACTCTTCTAGCAATACATTCATCTCGTCTATATCGTCATTCATATTTGCAATATAGCGTTTGTTATCTTTCTCATCATCACTACTGGACAGCATATCCAGAGAAAACCGCATACGTGCGACAGGAGTTCGCAATTCATGAGATACGGCGGTGGTCAATTCTTCATGGGATCGAATACTCTGCTGAGTTTTCTCTGCCATGGAATTAAAGGCTTGAGATAACCCTGCCAGACGTGAATATTTACGATAGGCAATTCGCGTATCGTAATTGCCTGCGCCAAAATCATCCGCTGCTCGTTTGATGTTATGTAGATTTAACCAAAGTGAACGCGTCCAGAAGAAAATCGCACTGGCTACTGTCAACGCTAAAAAGGCATAAACAAAATATCCTAAATAATACAACTGCCACGGAATCTTGATACCGCCTATTTGCAAGGCTTTATCACTATGCGATATTTTGCGTACGAAAGTGACATAGCGACTACCCTGTGTAATGTTGATCACTTTATTATTGTCAAACTTTTTTAGGAGTTGCGGGGTAAGGCCACCTTGCGTAATGGATGTTTGAGACTTCAAATGAAGGGGGAAGCCATGGACGGTTTGCAGCTCCTGCATTATCTTCGGCCACTGCTGTTTCTCGGCTTTTAATAAAGACGATTCGATTAAATAAAACGCACCTTCTATAAACTTCCCGCCTATTACGTAAATAGTGGTGTCATTGGCATCTGCGTCAATATCCAGGGCGAGTTTCCATACATAAGATGAAGGGAGCGATTGATGATAATGGATGGATGGCGGGTCTTCGCCATCTACAGGAGTCTCATTTTTGATGAGCGTCTTACCCTGTGCAAGCTTTTCTAGCTCGTCAGGGCTAAAAGAAAGCGAAGATTTCTCAATACGATCAAACGATGGATGAAAGATGGTTTTATAAAGCGCTACTTTTTTTGAGATTTGTGATGGCTCTAAGCCTTTAATAGAGCGATTGAGCAAGGTGAAGGTGCCTTGTGACAGCTCTGCTTCTACCTCATCTTCGATGTTATTCAGCAAGAACTCGGCCAGTGGGTCAATTGAGGCAATCGCTATAAAATAAGTGAGGAGTATCAATGAAAAAAGCGTTAAAAAGAGCCGAATCATTTCGCAGCTCCCCAGCCATCGGCAACAAATAAATAGCCCTGACCGCGTACTGTTTTGATGCCTGTTGGCTTCGCCAGATTTTCTTCAAGTAGTTTTCTGAGTCGTGATATTCGAATATCTATTGAACGATCTAGCCCGTCATACTCAACGCCCGTTAGCGCCAAAAATAGGCTATCTCGGCTAAGCACCTCACCTTCATGCTCTGCTAACAAGTAAAGCATGTCGTATTCTTGTGCCGTTAGTTCAATCACCTCGTTATCAATCAGTACTTCTCTGGCAGCGGGGCGAATAACTAATCGACCAAAACTGAGGGGTAACTGTTTGCTGGGTTCACTGGATTTTGTGGGCGATACTCGCCTAAGCAAGCTACGAATACGTGCTAGCAACACTCTTGGCTGTACAGGCTTGATGACATAATCATCCGCCCCTAGCTCTAAGCCGACTACTTGATCGAAATCTTCATCTTTCGCGGTCAGCATTAGAATAGGCGCATTGAAGTGAGGGCGAACTTGACGACAAACTTCCAAGCCATCTAAGCCTGGCAACATTAAATCCAATATCACAAGATCAGGAGATTCATCCAAAATGCGCTGCACTGCTGTATCACCACGGTATTCGGCAATAACCTGTAAGTTTTGCTTTTGCAAATACTCTACGATCAAATCCGATAGCCTTTTATCGTCTTCGACAAGAAAAATAGTATGGTAATGCGGGATTGCAGTCATCGTTGGTCAATAGTCATGATTTAGTAATACGATGATTTTGCTTAATTCAAGAGGTGCTTACAAGTGCAATATTGTTGCTGTTTTGTAGCTTTACGGGTAACTAGTACTCCAACAAGTTAGGTTTGATGAATACAGCGAGTCAGGAAGCGGTTAGCCGCTAGGCGCGTCTTGCAGGGAATGGTTGTTCCCTTCACAAAAGATGCAACAACGCGGATGACCGCTTCCTGGCTCGCCCGAAGGGAGCAACCCAAAGCGCTCAATACTGCGTTATGGGTCTTGACAAGGGAACAACCATTGCCTGCAACCCAAGCCTTGTCTTGAGCGCTTTGGATTGCTCTGTATCCATCAAACCTAAGTTGCTGGAGTACTAGGAGACTGTGAAAGTATTGAAAATACTGTTGTAGGGTGTGCTGAGGGTACGTGCGCACCATAAGCATATGATAAATGGTGCGCCTCCTTCGTCGGCACACCCTACATATGAAGACGCTCAGGTGTGTTTTATTACTTATCCTTAACTTTCACACCTTCAATCGAGAAAGTCAGTTCTACATCTTCTGATTTTGGCCCAAGGTCTGTCATCAAGCCATAACCTGCCATTGCTAAAGTAGTACTGCCTTCAAAACCAATACGGTATCCGCCCCAAGGATCATCTCCTTGACCAATAAATTCAATAGCAATTTCGATAGGCTTGGTCACCCCGTGCATTGTGAAGTCACCTTTTAATATACCTTTGCGATGCTTACTGTCTTTGCTGGCAGAAGCAGGGACATAACCCGTACTTACAAATTTGGCTTCGGGAAACTTCTCAACATCCAAAAAATCTTCGCTGCGTAAATGTTTATCCCGCTCTGCGTGGTTCGAATCTACACTGGTTGTTTTAATGGTCACCTCAACTTTAGTTTTTTCTGGTGCTTTTTCATCATAACTAAAGGTTCCTGCAAAATCATTAAAACGACCTTGTAACCAGCTATAACCAAGATGCTGTACTTTAAACTGTATAAAAGCATGCATCCCCTTTGTATCCATTTCATAGTCTGCTGCTTTTGCTTGTATAGCACTCAGTAGTAATCCAATACTCAATATTGATGTCATTAATGTGCTTTTTTTCATGATAATTTCCTTTTCATTTAGATGATTCTTATTGGTGGGCTTGCAAAGCCTAGGAGGCTGATCGAGAACTAGTAAGTACTAACGCACTCTCTTTACCCACAACATTCGTTTTAAAGTTCGGTCTTTGAATACAAAATGGTGAAGCAATGCAGCAAGCACATGAATCACCACCAGTGATATAAAAACCGTTGCAATAATTTCATGGATTTCTCCTGCCAGCTCTCCCCTGTCGGCATCATCAGCCAGTAAAGCAGGTAGCTCGAACAGACCAAACACGTCGACTCCTTTACCTTTGGCGGTTGAGATTAGATAGCCACTAATCACCATTAAAATAATCAGTCCATACAGTGCTTTTTGCCCTAGCTTAGCTAATTGTTTTAGTCGGGTGTTTTCCTCAAGAGGAACAGGTTTGGCTTGTAAGAAATTCCACAATATTCTGAAAACCAGCACCATAGCCAACGTTGCACCCACGGCTTTATGTAGAGCAGGCGCTTTGTGATACCACGTATCGTAATACTCCAGTTCTCAACCATGTAATCACCCAAAAAACAGGTAGCAATGAGTGCTAGCGCCATGGACCAGTGCAGCAAGATAGAAACCCAACCATAGTGGTGCACTGAGTTAAAAATAGGATGCTGCGAGGGATTTTGGCTGTTTGTTTTCATAGTGCTTATCGTATAGGTTAAGAAAATGGGAATAAACGGTGTAACCGTAAATACACTGTTGCCCTTATCGAAACAATAGCTACTCAGCGTAATTCGTAACTGCTCAGATTGTGCTCGTGTTGTTCGAGTTCAAGGCGAAAGCGCGCAGTCTATAAGTATAAATGAGCACTTTCAACGCAGAAATCGGACGACACGAGTGCAAGCTGAGTAGTTACAACAATGGTAGGACAATAAGAAGAGACAACATGATAATTCGTGAGTTCTCACTTTGTAGCCGTTTGTTACCACCCGCTACATTTCTCTAACAAATACCTTACAGACGCTACATTCTGCGTTATCTACACTTCCTTTCATTCGCAACTAACCATTAAGGAAGACCATTCTATGAACCTATTATCAACATCACTCACACCCCAACTGCTCACCCCAACCACGCTAGCCTCTACCGCATTATTACTTTCCATGAGTAGTACCGCACTGGCAAATGAGAAAGGCACCATTGGTTTGAGCATCAATCTAGACAACACATCACAAGTTTACAAAAACATTGATGGTGAAGCTGACGCTAGCATTTCTCTACAATATCGTGGTGAAAAGCTAAACCTAGACGAGAAAGCCATCTCCTACAAACTCATGGATTCTAATAAATTACAATTTGAAGTATTAGCCAAGAATGCAAACAGAGGCTATGAAGCCAAAGACTCAAAGAACCTCAAGGGCATGGCTGATCGTGATGCGTCACTGGATTTAGGCGGACGAGTTTCCGCTAAAACGCCCTATGGGCTTATAAGCCTTGAAGCGACAGGTGATGTAAGTGGCACACATGATGGCTACGAAGCTGACCTGCGAATAGGGCCAGACCATTACCTTAAACCTTGGAATGGCGAGCGTGAATTAACGGTTAATGCCTTAGCAGGGCTAAAGTGGAAAAGCGACAAAACAGTAGATTATTACTACGGTGTAAAAAACTCCGAAGCCACCGCGAGTCGTAGCGCTTATAAAGGAAACTCCGCGCTCGCGCCTTATCTTGGCGTTAATGCACAGATGAATATCTCTAAACATTTTACCGTTAATGGCAGTGCTATCTACAATGATAGACCTAAAGAAATTACCAATAGTCCCATTGTAGATAAGAAGAATAACTACGAGTTTAAAGCGGGTGTGACTTACTGGTTCTGATTGTGCAACACGTGATCACACCCTCACAACTAAGGACTTGGGCAGAACAGAAAATCACATCGTATATATCAACCGTTTAGTAAGCATTCACGCATAGTGTCAACGACTGAGGAATCAACAACTTACTAACATACTCGTAAGTTATTGATAAATATTTTTTGAGAGTAGAACCGAATCTAATATTTATATAACCTGTTGATTATTAGTGTGAACGATTACCTTTGGTTTATGGCCGGTAGAAAGCTCAGGGTACAGTCACCATTACGTTTTTGTAGACTTCGAGGTTAAGGGTATACCCCAGAAAATCAAACGATACGATGTCATGTCGTTGATGCGTAAATGCAAGTAAGTGCAAATTATTTAATAATTTCGCAACCATCGATATCTCGTGGTCTAACACTCTTCAATAAATAACAACAACTGTTATCGTCTGGTATTGCAATATAGTTAGATTTCCCATTGATATTTAATAATTGTGGTTCCTTGATTAATCTTATTTTCCAATTAGGCATATCATCTGGTGGATCAAAGTCTGAGACAATTTTTTGCAAATCATTATCAATTAGTTTCAATATCAATTTTTTAAGATAAATTTTATATTGATCTCTATATTTATAATTCCCATATATATAAAACTCAAGCTCTCTGAGCTTGTCAATAAGGCACCTTTTATTTGCACTAACTACATTCCAAAAAGACCACCAATATTCATAATATTTATAGTTTCCGTCATCATCTGAAATCGTTAGAAGTGCTCTCCTTAAGTCATTGTTTATGTCTGAATCTTTATCAAAGTATCTATTTAAAATTTTATTAACTTTTGTAAGTAAATCAACATTGAAGTTACCATTACCATCGTAATCAATACAAAACAATGCAAAATCTACTCTTCCTAGTAACAAGTTGGTATCTTCAGCATTAAAAATAGCTTCTTTAAATAGGGGGTTTTTAACAATCAATTTTGATTTAAGTCGCTCTTCTTCTACCTGTTCTTTTGTGAAAGTTGATCGTATTTTAACATCTGATGATAAATATTCATAAATATTTTCACAGCCTTGTGAAAGCTCTCTAATTAGTTTAATTACTCCATCAAATGTTTGAGGACTACGAATAACAGTTGGTCTCTTACCATTTTTGGTGACATCACCTCTTGATATTATATTTCTGATAACACGCATCCAGTCTTGAAACTTTTCCAAGTTGAAGGAAGTAATTTTACTTAGGTATTCTGTTTGTGCGAAAAAGAGTACTTTATGTGAGTATGTTGGGTTATGTGATTCATAAACTATTGCCGAGAAAATAGTCTTGTCCGGTTTGTGTTGGAAGACTGGGAAGACTAAATTTACATCTATATCATCTTTGTGAAGATGATAATAAATATCGAAGCAGTTACATAGATAATCAAAGTCACTTTCGTTGAATAAATTAGGTTTTATTGTATTAGGGTTATCTTGCAATCTCGATATAATTGTTAATCTATCTTCAGATTTATTAATAGTCTGCCTGATCATTAGAATTGTCGAAATAAATCTAATAAAAGAATAATCAATTCTATTTTCAATACGGTTTTCCCAAAATGTGTCAGTCCAAATTGAGTCTATCTTATAAGCAAAAGAATCAACAAATTCTTTATCTGCATCCCATTTATTATCATTAATATATTTCTGAAAACTAGCTTTAAAATTCTCAAAAGGAGAAAGTAGCTTTCCTCGCGCATTCATTTTAATGTACAAGTCATCAGTTAAACCAATGTTTTCTAGGTCAACATGATAGAAACCAATTAATTTTTTTTCGGATGTCAATTTTACCCATAAATTGTTGACTTCATGAAATAAATAATGAATATCATCAATAGACCTAAGCATTGCATCAATAGTAGGATCTTTTTTCCAAGATAAAAAGAACCATGCTGAATCTACTATATGAGAACTCAACGCTTTGTCTTTAGTTAGGGATACTTCATTTGAAACTAAGCTTTTACAAAATTCACGAGAACTTATCCTAGTTTCATAGCTGAATTTTTTTAATTTGCTGGTAATCTCTTTATCTAAGCAGTTTGACTGTACAGCAGCATACCAATGTAGTAAAAAAAGAGTTGTTAACCGTTGCTGGCCATCCAAAGGCTGAAAAATTGAATCCTCAATACTTCCATAAACGAAGTCTAGCATGATTGGTTTTTCATCACATATACTAGAATAAAGCGCCTTCAAAAAATCACTTCGTATTTCTTTTTTATCTTCTCTTCCTTGGGCATAATCTCTTTGAATAATTGGAATTTCAACTTTCTGTCTGTTGATCAACTCCCAGAAGGTTAAATTATCACCTCTATACGTTTCATTCATTTATTTATTCACCTGTACTTGCTATATAGTCATTGAGAACGTATTCAAGATCTCTGTAGTAGTTATCCCTATCTTCTTGTGTCCAAAATGATATTTTGGGTGGGTAATCACTAAAATATTTAAGAAATACATTTTTTGTACAAATAGGTATAAATGTGCCTTTTTTCTCTCTGTCTATGATAGTTTTTCGTTTAAGAGGAAATACAGCATTTTTATACCCTCTATTCGTTTCTGAGTCCAATAGAGCAAGGTTTGAAATATCATTTATATCTTCATCTTTTAAGTATGTGTTAAAGTGGTTTACAATATCTTTAAAAAGAAGTTCAAACTCTTCATCATTATCGCAAGTACACTTATTTGCAGATTCACTTAATTTCTCCCCTTCTATCGTTGATTTATCAATAAATAACTTAGCATCATTAAGCCAGTCTCGTTTGTTGTATGGTATAGCATCCGTGACTGATGTAATATGCTCAATATCCCATCTTTCATTTTTATATATCTCAAAGGGGAAATAGGAGTTATCCTTTTCATTATTTAACATTGTTAATATATTATACAAAAGAAGAACATCTTTTATTCTTTTATCGGGGCCCCCTATGTCAGGCTAGTTGTCACCCCTAAAATTTCATAAATCAGAGGGGCGGATAGGATCAAAGTATGGCTTATTCACAAGAACGCAAAGAAGCAATTCTTAAAAAATTATTACCGCCTGTCAA
>JALXAX010000203.1 GCA_026991755.1 Thiotrichaceae bacterium
CATCTATGTTCGAGAAATGGTGAAGAATGGAGGGGATAGCTTTTGCTTTCATAGTAAATCAAAAGCTTACATCTAATACTTAATTTAGATTATAATATCAAGCTATTTTAAGTGCGATTGCCCTACATTGAACAGCCCTGATGCTTACTGCAAGGCAACAATCTGTTATCCTCTGTGTTTTACCCCTTCTTTTTAAAAGCACTACCATGAAACCAGTCCTAGCCCTCGTTGGCCGTCCCAATGTGGGGAAATCTACTTTATTTAATCGTCTTACTCGAACGCGAGATGCTTTAGTTGCGAACTTTCCCGGGCTAACCCGTGATAGAAACTACGGCACAGCTACTCACGAAGAACGTGAGTATATTCTGATAGATACGGGTGGTGTAAATGCAGATATTCGCGGTGAGAAATCGGGTATCGATAAACACATGGCTGATCAAACTTGGGCAGCGGTTGATGAAGCAGATGCTTTATTATTTTTGGTGGATGGGCGTGAGGGCTTAAATACGGCTGATCATCAAGTCACTAAGCGATTACGTCGTACTAACAAACCCGTGTATTTATTAGTCAATAAAGTCGATGGGATTGATGCAGATGAAGCGATAGTCGACTTCTATGCGCTAGGTTTTACCAAAATCTTTACCATTGCAGCTGCTCAAGGACGTGGTATTACGCAGATGATGGATACCATTCTGGCTGATTTCCCTGAGGATGAAGCAGAGTTAGCAGCGGAAGAAGAAGCTAGCCACGGTATTAAGCTGGCCTTTATTGGCCGACCTAATGTGGGGAAGTCTACGCTGATTAATCGTATTTTGGGTGAAGAGCGCGTAGTCGCCTTTGATCAACCGGGTACAACTCGCGATACCATTTTTGTGCCCTTTGAACGAGATGGACAAGAATATACCTTGATCGACACGGCGGGTGTTCGTCGTCGTGGCAAGGTACGAGAAGCTATTGAAAAGTTTAGTGTGATCAAAACATTACAAGCCATTGATGCCTCTAATGTGGTGATTATGGTGCTGGATGCGCATGAGGAAATTGCCGATCAGGATGCACATTTATTGGGCTTGGTTTTGGAATCAGGTCGGGCGTTGGTGATTGCTGTTAATAAATGGGATGGCATTGATCAGGATCAGCGTGATGCGATCAAACATCAATTAGAAATTAAGATTCCTTTCGTAGGCTTTGCTGAGTTGCACTTTATTTCAGCATTACATGGTACGGGCGTTGGGCATTTATTTGAGTCGGTACAGGATGCATACGATTCAGCGATGATGAAGGTGTCTACCTCACGTATGACTCGTATTTTAGAAACAGCCGTTGAAGCGCATCAGCCCCCCATGAAGCAGGGTAAACGGATTAAGTTACGCTATGCCCATCAGGGTGGGAGTAACCCGTTTATTGTGCTGGTGCATGGTAATCAAACGGATAAGCTACCCGAAGCGTATAAGCGTTATTTGATGAATTACTATACGCAGACGCTGAAGCTAAAAGGTACACAGGTTCGGGTTTTATTTAAGACGGGGCATAACCCGTTTGAGAACCGTAAACCTAAGAAGAATAAGAATACTCGACATGCTCGGCATAATTAGTTTTTTTGTGAGTTTACAATCCATTGAGACCTTTGCACGAAAGGATGGCGAGAGAAAAATGAGCGTAATTTTCTCTATTTTTGCTAAAAAAGAGGGTAATAGCCGAGCTATTGGCCGAATTTTTAGCAGAAAGAGAGGAAATTCAAGCCATTTTTTAGTGAGCTTGCCGTTTTATCAAAACGGTCAACTCAATTATTTAGCTTGCTATATCCGTCATATTTTTCGTGCAAAGGTCTCCCATTGAATAAATCTATTAATCCCCCTCAATCCCCCTTCACGAAGGGAGAAGCTGGTTGTATTACATTTTTTTATTCTTAAGGAATCTCTGATTAAGTAGGAAGCGAGGCTTTAGCCTCGCCAAAAACAACATTATTTCATAAGCTTATGGGCGACACTAAAGTGTCGCTTCCAATATTTTGGACTTGATCAGGTTCCGTAAATACTACAAGGATTTATTACATGGAATATCTACTCTACATCCCACTTGGCATATTCGCTGGTTTAATGGCCGGTCTCTTCGGTATTGGTGGCGGGCTTATTATCGTCCCTGCACTTGTTGCTATTTTTAGCTATCTTGGGTTTGATTCAGCCATCACCATGCATCTGGCTATTGGTACTTCTTTAGCTACCATCATCTTCACTTCGTTATCATCTGTATGGGCGCATCATAAAAAAGGCGCTGTCTTGTGGGCTGTGTTTAGCAAACTTGCACTAGGTATTGTGGTGGGAGCTGTCACAGCAGGCTTTATTGCAGATGCTATTCCAAGCAAAGGGTTGCAGTGGTTTTTCGCTATTTTTGAATTATACGTTGCCATTCAAATGACACTTGGCTTTAAACCCGATGCTTCACGAGAGCTACCTGGCAACACCGCTATGCTAGGTGCTGGAGCTATTATTGGAACAATCTCGTCCTTTGTAGGTATTGGTGGTGGTACTTTAACCGTACCCTTTTTAATGTGGTGTAATACTTCCATCCACAAAGCCATCGCCACCTCTGCTGCTTGTGGTCTACCTATTGCAGTAGCAGGCACGGTTGGCTTTATTATTAGCGGTTGGGGCGAGGCTACCCTACCTGACTACTCGTTAGGTTATATACACCTGCCTTCTCTATTAGGCATTGTTAGCACTAGTGTTTTATTCGCACCTTTGGGGGCTAAATTAGCGCATCGTTTACCTGTGGCTTTACTCAAACGGGTGTTTGCGGGCTTTCTATTTTTATTAGCTATTTATATGTTCTATAAATAGCTAAAAGTGATGATGCTATTACCGTTAAAACGTACTATCTTTACCTTATGAAAATTCTAATCAATCTTGGCTTATCGTGCCTATTGCTATTCACTTTCGCTGTGTCTCATGCCAGTGCTTCTAATTTGGCTAAAGAAAAACGCTGGGCAGAACAAATTGAAGATGCTTTGCTAGATGGCGAGTCTGTCACTCTCAATGATGGAAAGTTGGACTTTTATTCTATTTATACGTCCTCTAGTTCAAGCCCAAACTCAAGTACTAAAGAAAAGGATACCGCCATTCTGCTGCTACACGGCATGGGCGTTCATCCTGATTGGCCACAGGTGATTAATCCATTACGCGTGGCTTTACCCGAACAAGGTTGGAGTACATTATCCATCCAGCTACCTGTTTTAGGAAATGAGGCTTCAGGAAAAGATTATTTACCTTTGTATAAAGACGTTCCGGCTAGACTGAACGCGGCTATCACCTTTCTCAAAGAGAAGGGAGCTAAGAAAATTATTATTGTAGCCCACAGCTTAGGCACCGAAATGGCGACCTACTCACTCAGTATTTCGAGTGAGAATATCAGTGGCTTTATCGGTATTGGCATGGGAGGAGATAACATACCTTATCTATCTAAAATCAAGCTTCCTACGCTTGATCTTTATGGTGAAAATGACCTGCCTGGTATCGTTGCATCAGCAAAGCAGAGAGTGGAATCGGCTAAAGATAATAAGCATTACCAACAACAACGTATCAGCAATGCAGGCCATTTTTTTGATGAGCATGAAGAGCCATTAATTGAGGCCGTTACTCACTGGCTCAATGAGCAGGCTAAATAAAGGAACCTCTAATCAACTCATGATTCATTTTTCTGAGGCTAGAATCTGAACAAACATACCCTTTCAGCTTATCATCACTCAAACACTGATTCCTGCAAGGGGACAATCAATGTCTCGCAACGCGTATGATTCTGAACATAACTAGGGGTTGATCCCAATAGCTTGTTTAAACCTTTTTTCTTCTTAGCACCAAAGATAACCAAATCTATATTCTGAGCTTCCAAAAAAGATACTATCGTAGTGCTCGCCTCACCGATCATGACTTTCGTTTCTAAGGCTATACCACTACCCAAATCTATCTTTAGGCCATCTACAAAAGCCTTCATGTGCTCTTCTGCTTTATCAACATGTAATTGGTTATTGGCTTCAACCACATTGGGATCGATCAAATAGGTATCCATGGAATCCCCGTAATAGGAATAAGGAGTCGCATCAGGAACCACATTCAGTAACGTTAGTGGCGCTTGATAATGCTTTGCCAACTCAATGGCACGTTTACAAGCATGTATTGAATATAATGAAAAGTCGACAGCAACCATGATATGGTTATATGGCTCTATCTGTTCCGCAGCCTTTTCAAGCTCCTGCTTTTCGCGTAACCAATCCCATGCATCTTGTAAATTTTCACGATTAAAATAACGAACCTCTCCAGATGATAAAAAAGGTTTCGCCAGTAAAGCCATCCAGCGCTCCCATGCTTTATCACCAACAATGGCAATACGCTCGAAGTCTGATAAGTGCTTCATACCAAAACTGAGATCATCCATGGCAGCATCTAATTCCCAGCCTGAGAAATCATCTAATTCGAAGAGTATAGAAACCTTATCTAGCTCTGCTATTTGTTCCTCCATCAGTGGTAAGAACTGTTGATAATCTTCATGAGTTAGCTTTCCTGAAGCGCGGATGGCAATGATATTACCATCAGATACGGGTAAAAACTGTAACATGGGGATCTCCTTTTTCATGGTTGATGACATCTAAAGCATTCCTTAATTCGTAGGTTTTACGAGTTAACCAAATACTTGAGGAACCTCTGAACAAGTCATGACTCGTTTTTCTGAGGCTATAATTCGCCAGTTCTTCGCTATAAAAGTGACAAATTCTATCTCTCAGAAATTCCGATCTGACTTATTCAGAGTTTCCTTAATGAGACCTTTATAAATCTCTTGTAATAATTTTAGGACAGTGGAGTATCTATTGCTGTCATGTAAGTGACATCGAGAGAAAGTTAGTCCAAATAGAAAATAAGAGAGTGTAAAATACAGCGAATACAGTCTCGCTTGATATGCTTGCTGACAACATCAAAAATAAGGAAAACCATGCTTATCTATAATAAATCATTCTTTGTCTCTATTTTCTTACTTCTGGCTCTGCCTATCACGTTTTTGGCTAACATTGCACTAGCTGATAATACGCAAGCAACGACTCTTCTCCCCTACCCTCCCACTTCAGTGAAAATGGAAGTTGAAAAAATTACCGATCATGTCTATTTTGTGGGTGGAGCAGCGGGGATGGCAACGGACAACGAGGGGTTTATTTCGAACTCTGGGTTTGTCATCACCAAAGAAGGCGTGGTTGTTTTTGATGCACTTGGCTCACCTTCCTTGGCTCATAAGCTGATTCATAAGATTAAAGAAACTACTAAACAACCTATTAAAAAGCTCGTTATCAGTCATTACCATGCTGATCATATTTATGGCATACAAGCCTTTGAGAAATTAGGTGTGGAAATTATTGCTCCTTTGGGCGCACAAGAATACATAAACTCAGAAGCCGCTGAAGAGCGGTTGGAGGAGCGCAAATTCTCCTTAGAGCCTTGGATTAACGACAATACACATCTAGTTCTACCCGATACCACCGTTACAAAATCACATACCTTTACGCTAGGTGGACTCACTTTTGTCATTAACTATATGGGTAAAGCGCATTCTTCAGGCGACCTCACTATGCTAGTTAAAGAAGACAAGGTTTTGTTCTCAGGAGATATTATTTTTGAAGGCCGCGTACCTTTTGTAGGTAGTTCGGATTCTAAGAAATGGTTAGAAACATTAAGCCACTTAGAAACGGATGGCTTAACAGCGCTTATCCCAGGACACGGCCCTGCTTCAACTAAACCTGCTGAGACGATTGCACTAACACGAAAATACCTAGCTTATTTACGTGAACATATGGGTGCTGCGGTTGAAGAGTTTACACCATTCGATGAAGTGTATGCAGAGACTGACTGGTCTGACTTTAAGGAGTTACCCGCTTTTGAAGCAGCTAACCGCACTAATGCTTATCAGGTTTATTTGTCGATGGAAGCTGAGTTATTGCAAGAGTAAGCTATCCGCTATTTTATCAAAACAATAGGAATACAATCAGGGATCAGTCTCATGTCTCAGAATCATTTCAAATAGATGCCGAGGGTCTACCTTGGTAGATTCGGGCTTGAAAAAGGCTGATGATTTAAACCTCATATTTTTGTAATTGCTTACTTCCTACCAGCTCTTCCTGTCACATTTTTTACTAAGTTGTGCTAGCTGATAATACGCAGACAACAAACTCTTCTCCCTTACTCTCCTACTTCTGTAAAATGCAAGCTGAGAAAATGCCGAACATGTTTACTTTGTGGGTGGAGCCGCAGGGGTCGTGACAGACAACGAAGGGTTTATTCAATCCTGAATTTGTAGCTCTCCGATACAGAGCTACAAACCGTTATTATTTCTGAGTCAGTAGCTTATTGATAAGCTGTAAATCTTTTACCGATAACGTACCTGTCGCTTGTTTCAAAATAAGCTTATTCAACAAGTAGTCATAACGCGCTGTTGAGTAGTCACGCTTAGCACGAAAGGTTTCGCGTAGTGATAACAGTACATCGACAGCGGTACGTGTACCTACTTCAAAACCCGCTTGGGTTGCTTGTGCCGCAGTACGTGTTGATGCCAACGCTTGCTTTAAAGCTTTAACTTGCGAGATGCCTGATATAACCGACAAGTAAGATGAACGAGCACGCTGAACAACTTGGCGTTTTCTGGACTCTAACTGGTGCTGTGCTTGATGTAGAGAGTGGCGTGACTGACGAATACGCGAAGGTATTGCACCACCTGTATATAAGGGTACTTTTACCTGTAGTCCAATAGCCGCATCTAGCTGTTCTGTATCTATATCTACTCGGTTTAGGTTGCCTTTGTGCTGGGCAAATAAATCAAGCGTTGGGCTTTTTGCCGCACGTTGTTTATCTACCTCACTTTGAGCCACAGCCACAGCATATTTGAGGGCTTTAATTTCTTCACTATTATCTAACGCTAGCTTTTCCCAAGCAGTAGGGTTATTAGGCTTAGGGGGAATTAAAGCCGTATTCAGTGGTGCGCTTGCTAGCCTCTTGTAGTATCGGCTAGTGATAACCTTTAATTGCTCTCTTGCAAGGTCTTGTCTTTCATTCGCTAGCACTTCTTGTGAAGTAGCCGTATCAAAACGAGCTTGTGCTTCCTTCACGTCTGTAATGGGTGAACGACCCGCTTCAAAATAGGCCTTAACTTGAGCTAGCTGGCGACCAATCGCTTCTTTTTCTGATTTAGCAAACTCCAAGTTATCTTTTGTTTTTAAATAATCAAAATAAGCTCGGGCTACTCTAATAATCAAGTTTTGACGTTCAACTTCCAGGAAAGCTCCTGATTGCGAAACAATGGCATTTGCTTGATCTATTTGAGCACTTACCCCTTTGTTATACAAAGTTTTATTAACTGACAGGTTGTAGCCTGCATTAAAAAAGTCAGTATTTCCGTCATTAGGCGTGTTATTAATATTTTGCAAGTTATAGCTGGTTGATCCAGATACGTTAACTTGTGGTTTTAGCGCAGATAATGCTTGAGGTTTGTTTTCCATTACCGATAAATAATCAGCTTCTGCCGCTTTAAGAACAGGGTCTGTCTGTAAAGCATGCTGATAAACCTGATAGAGATTTTCTGCCTGAGCAGTTTGCAGGGTGACCACCATAGTTGAGGCAAGTATGACAGCCCAAAGTGTCTTTGGTATCACTTTTGATACAGTATGAAAGGCGGGCTTTTGCAACAATGACTTCATGAAATACTCACTTAATATTAGATTTCTCTAATATACTATTGTTTGTAGATAGCTTGCAAGCTTCTTGCCAGCTGAACTGTCGTTAGCTCAATTAGTTTGCAGGTGCTGTACTATGGTTGCCATCAAAACACCTAAGCTTTTCGCTAATTTCACTTAGGAACGTGCATGGAATAACTAACTATAGGACAAAACCCTTAACATGGGTTACACCATTGAGAGGCTTGAGTACCGTTTCAAAAAGGCTTGTTCTAGAGAACTCAGTTTCGCTGGTTCGCGTGACTAGCGTCGCATGCATAGCTGGCTCTGTGCCCACTACCATAAACAATCGACCACCTACTTTGAGCATTTGCTCAAAGTAGGTGGTGTACTCAGGCACAGAACCTGTTACTGCTATAGTATCGTATTGCTTTGAGGTATCCAGATCACTAAACGCATCTTTAGCTTCTAACGTGACATTATCAATATGGCAATCAAGCAAGCGTTGGTGAGCCGTATCTAAAAAGTCCTGATGAGTATCTATGCTATAGACTTCTTTTGATAAATGCGCAAGGCAAGCCGTTACATAGCCTGAGCCTGTTCCAATCTCCAAACAACTGTCATCCACACTAATCGCTAACTCTTGCAACATACGACCTTCAACTCGTGGGTGCATCATGTTTTCACCATGCGCCAAAGGCAACTCGACATCTGCATACGCCAGTCGCATTTGCTCTGGAGCTACAAACTTTTCCCTTGGAATTTTACGCATAATCTCTAATACAGTTTGATCAAGTACCTCCCATGGGCGTACTTGTTGTTCGATCATATTAAAGCGTGCTAATTCCATATCCATAGTGAATCTCGGTTAGGTTAAGTGGATTAAGGAAACTCAGAACAAGTATTTATTCATTTTTCTGAAGCTAGAATTCGCCATCTTTTCGCTACAAAAGTTAACAATAGCTACGGCTATTGTTAACTTTTCCATCAAAAATCTGACAAATTCTATTTCTCAGAAATTCTGATCAGATTTAATCAGAGCTTCCTTAATCAGAGATCCTTAAATGATGCCTCTACATTACGAATAATTAACTGCTTATGCAAGCTTATAAGACCTATTAAACGGGATTTTACGCTGTGAAAAGGACAGAATTGGAACTATATTTTCCCTTATTGCTAATAAACTATGCTTTAATATAAACATCGTTGTTTAAGAGGGGAGTAAAGATGAAATATTTTCAGAACATTTTAGTAGCCCTAGATTATCAAGCTGTTGAACAAGCAGAGATAGATCACGCACTTATCCTCGCTCGAAGCCATAGTGCAAAAGTTACATTGATTTCCGTTATCCCTCCTTTGCCAGGAGATGCCCACCTTGAAATTTCAGCCATGTCGCCAGAAGAACGTCTAGCAAAAAAAATTGCCGATCGGACTACTGAGTTAGAAAGCGTCGCTGAATGTATTAGAGAACATGGGGTTAAAGTCGAAGTCGTTACGGCAACAGGCATCCCAAGTACTGAGATCGTTAAGCAAGTACTGCGTAACAAACACGATTTATTGATGCTAAGTGAACGCGAAAAGCCCTCAATGAAAAATAAGCTCATCGGTGGCACGGCAAAACAATTGCTCCGCAAATGCCCTTGCCCTGTGTTGGCAGTACACCCCAATCAATCAGGTGAATATGAAAGAATCATGGCGACCATTGATGTATCCGATCATCGTGATTATGATAATAATGACTTAAATGAAGCCATTGTTTTCGCAGCAGCAGCGGTTACCGAAGCAGATAAAAGCTCACTTTCATTACTTAACATCCCACCCAGTGAAGACGACAAACCAAGCCACCTTCAACATATCAATAAATGCCTGCAAAGTAGAGAGGTAGTTATTGATGATGAGCATATTTATCTTGAAACAGGTGACCCTACTTCTGTGATTATTGCTGCATCAAAAGAACATAATATTGATTTACTGGTGATGGGCATGTTATCTCGCGTAGGCATCAAAGGCTTCTTCATTGGTAACGTCGTTGAAAAAGTGATGGACAATGTTGAATGTTCAATACTCACCATCAAACCTAATGAATTTGTATCGCCCATTACGCTGGATAGCTAACAGGGCTGTTCAATGCTAGAAATCTGTTCATGGAATAGACAAGGTTCCCTCCACCTAGCAGGGGGAGGGTTAGGGAGGGGTAGATAGTCTGATAAAAAAGACGACCTTAGAACATCTCCCCCCCCTCCCCAGCCCTCCCCCC
>JALXAX010000204.1 GCA_026991755.1 Thiotrichaceae bacterium
TGACAGGCGGTAATAATTTTTTAAGAATTGCTTCTTTGCGTTCTTGTGAATAAGCCATACTTTGATCCTATCCGCCCCTCTGATTTATGAAATTTTAGGGGTGACAACTAGCCTGACATAGGGGGATGGTTTCCTTTCTCTAACCTGAATCCGTGACTTCACTACGGCACAGTGAATAAGCTATTGATTCATCACGGGTTTAAAAAATACCCGCTTAACCTAAGGGTGAAGCTAAGATTTTTTAAAATCCCGTGCTAAACCAATATCTTATCCCCTGTTATCCGCATTGAAGTCACGGATTCAGGTCTAACATAAAAAATGCATATGATTCATATGGCAAATATGATTTTGGCATTAGATCGATACATTCTTTTTGTATTTCCATTACTCGATCTCCTTCTACCCAATCTTCAGAAAATGCTTCAGCAAATAGATAGCACGCAAGGTTATGAGTGGACTTTACGGTTTTCTTTTTATTATATGCCTTTTCAAAATAGTCTTGCTCCCTATAGTCATGGCTTAACTCAGGATGTTCAAGGTAAAATATTGCTATCTCATTTAGTAAATCTAGATTATCTGGAGAAACTCTTAACTTTTCTAATAATTCTTTTTCCTCATTTTTTTCCATTATTCAGCTCAATTTTTCTATAATTAATATTAGGTGAAAATTTCAATTAATGATTGATCTAACACCCGATGCTATTGATTTAATAACTTTGTCTTCTGTTATACCTTCAACGTCGTCATACTTCAATGTTAAACAGTATTGTGCTTCTGGCAGACTAGAAAATCTACTTCAGCTGCTCTGCTATAAAAGTTCTTTTGCTCGGCTGCAAGTGAATACCACTTTAAATGGCTTCCAACATATTTTACTCTACCTCTTCTCCAAATCGATACAAGTCACCCAGATAAGTTTGAACTGAGGCATCACCATTATTTACGGCCTCAATAGTGAGTTGGTAAGGCTATTTACCATCGTTGTCATATTTTTCCTTTAAATCCTCATTATCTAGTTTATTCTGAGTAGTATTTAACCTGAATCCGTGACTTCAATACGGATAATAGGGGATAAGAGATTGGTTTAGCACGGGATTTTAAAAAATCTTAGCTTCACCCTTCGTTAAGCGGGCATTTTTTAAACCCGTGATGAATCAATATCTTATTCCCTATGCCGTAGTGAAGTCACTGATTCAGGTTTAAGTCGCAGAGCATCTATCAATTCTACTTGAAATTTCTGAGTGATAAAATTTGACCTGTTTTGCAAGTATTAATATCATTAATACTGTAAGGTAATCTGCTACAAACACAACTTGAGGCTATACTTAATCTAAATCAATACTAGATTGGTGTAGTGGGCTTCTTGGAGGAAGTATCTTGTGCTTTATTGTTCTATATGAAAACACACACCCAACATTTACCTAAGTGTAAAGATTGTGCTATCCGCTCGACTGCGTTATTTGGTGAATTAGAAACCAAGCATCTTGATGATGCACGCGCTCTTCGTTCAGCCCAAGTTACCTTTGAAGCAGGTGAACATCTGTATCACGAGGGTGACATCCCCACCAAAGCCTATACTTTGCACCAAGGCTGGGTCATCTTATTTAAGAACTTGCGTAGTGGTGATCGGCAAATACTTAGGTTTGCACTACCTGGGGATTTCCTGTGCTATAAAGTCGGCTATCACAATGTGATGGATCATTCTGCCATCGCCGTTTCTGATGTTACTTTATGCGCCTTCCCACTTGATCGCTTTCGGGATGTTATTGGTCAATTGCCCGAACTGGCCTTTGCTATTAGCTCGATTACCGAGACAGCCACTCAACGTTGTCATTCTTCTCTAACCACTATTGCAAGCCACCCTGCTGAAGCAAAGGTTGCTTTTCTACTGTTAAGTCTATTCATCCGCGAGATGACGTTAAGAACAGGTGAAATGTGTATACCCTTTCCTATTACTCAAGAAGATATTGCAGACGCCCTTGGCCTTACCTCTATACACGTTAACCGTGTTTTCCAATCATTAAGGAAGCAAGGCCTAATTGAGTGTAAAAACCGTTGCTTGTGGATACCCAATAAAACCGCGCTAGCAAAAGTCGCAAAGATCCCTTTAAATGAGCTAGAAGAAATCATGATCGGAACCGCTGCTCCTCATTGCTAAACTCATTGACTAGGTGTCGCTGGCGCAGGTGTCGTAGGCGCTTGTGGTTGTAACCCTGGGTTGGCGTAATTATATCCTCCATAAGGCATGGCAGGATAGGCATAACCACCACCGTAAGGATAGGGCATCGCAGGATAAGCGTTATAAGGCACTCCTCCTTGATAGCCATAACCTGGTTGCATGGGCATAGGGTACATGGGGGAATAGCCTCCATAGTTATTATTACCAAAGCTATTATTGCCAAAACCACCAAAACCGTTGCCATTATCGTCCCAGCTATCCATGAACTCTTCCATCCAATACATAGGCGTCCATTCTGGCCAGTTACTTTCATCCCAATAGTAACCATTGGGGCCCATTTTCCATTCACCATTATTGTTGTTACCAAAGAAACCATTATCTCCACCAAAAAAGTCTGCCTGAACGGTTGGTACTTGGACTACTGTTAATAGTGAACAGGTCACAATTGCGATTAGTTTTTTCATCCTATTACTCCTTCTTGTTATCTCTGATTGTGTAACTGTAAATAGCCCTCTGTAAGAGGCTGTGAAATGAAGTCTTTTTAAATACTAGTACTCCAGCAACAGTGGGTTGCTCTGTACCCATCAAACCTAAGTTGATGGAGTACTAGTACTCCAACAAGTTAGGTTTGATGAATACAGCGAGTTATGAAGCGGTCAGCCGCTAGGCGCATCTTGCAGGGAATGGTTGTTCCCTTCACAAAAGATGCAACAACGCGGATGATTGCTTCATGACTCGCCCGAAGGGAGCAACCCAAAGCGCCCAATACTGCGTTATGGGTCTTGCCAAGGGAACAACCATTGCCTGCTACCCATGCCTTGTCTTGAACGCTTTGAATTGCTCTGTATTCATCAAACCTGAGTTGCTGGAGTACTAGGTTCTACTTCGAACTACTTTTCTTTGCATCATCAGTATTTACAGAAGACTTTTGTGTTGCTTTACTCTGTATCATTTGCTTTTGCATTTGTTGCCGTATGGTCTTCTGCTTATCTAACACTTCCTTAAAACTAGGTGCTTGTGGAGGTGCTGGCATCGCAGGAATATAGGGCATACCTGATCCCATTCCATAACTAGGATAGTAACCATAAGGCACCATTTGTGGCGCCATTGACATGTACGGGGAATAAGGCATGGGCTGATATGATGGATGCACTAACGGGTACATAGACTGCTGCGGCATTGCATAACCGTTATACCCCCATGGGTTGCCTCTATAACCGTTGTTGTTAGAGCCTTTACCACTGCCAATAAACTGCCCTGTTGAATTACCTGATGCGGTATTTTCAGCAATGGCATTTCCCGCAAAATCAGTTTTTCCTTCACCTGACATTTTGGTATCCATGTTAGTATGACCTTTACCTTTGAACTTCAATGCAAAGTCAACTTCACCATCAGCATCTCCTTTTCCCGCTCCCCAGCCAGAAGCGTTTGCTTTTCCTGATCCGCTTCCATCGCCTGAGCCTGTGCCCCAACCAGAGGCATTGCTCGCTCCAGAACCTTGAGTATCTGCGTTATTCCAACCATCAAACCAATCTGCACTGGAATGATTGGATAAAGCCACGAGCACTGAAAACATTATTATTTTAATATTCATTGTCTCTCTCCTATAGGTTAAGTATTTCTACCAACCCAAAAATATAGTTTTCTTATCTTTTAAATAAAGCTGCTTACGGTAAGACGGTGCATGTATTCAAGGAACTTATAAAGACCTGAAAAATTTCCTCCTTCTATTACACCCAAAACACGTACATAACCTCCAAAAGCCAGTCATCACATAACGAAGACTCTGAACAAGTCATGGTTTTTTCTGAGCCTCCATAATAAATATAGTCCACAAAGTTATTTTTTTCCTTAATCTACATCAGCTATATCTGAGCTAAAAATCATCAAAATAAGCAAAAATTTTAATCTAGATTAAAATTAGTGAACACTTATATTTCAGATACTTAACATATGTTAGCGTGAGCAAAAACAAAAACACTTATACTCAGAGCCGTACCGTAGAGAACTTCTGTTTTATAGGTTATTCCATTGGCTTTTTTCAACCACAAGAAAGCTGAATAACTATACTCTATTCACTCAATAGAAGAATGAATCTACTAGAGATTTTTGCAAGTATTTCATGCTATTAAAGGTTATTACAGGGATATTCATCAAGCTTCGCTGTATCCACCTTTGGAAATGCTCTCAACAAACTTCAGGTCACTACCCCCGCAGGGAAACCAAGAGCGCTATCAAGGAGAATGTTATGAAACTATCAAGATTTTTACAGTGGGGGTTGTGTGTCAGCACATTAATCTTCACTTCAACCGTCTGGGGTGCTGTCTCAGAACCGCCTAAAGAAATGTCCGAGGAAACCAAGGCATGTGTCGCTTGCCATAAAAAGAATAACCCTGGCATCACTCAGCAATGGGGGCAGAGCGCACACTATCAAGCTAATGTTGGCTGTTATGAGTGTCATGCCGCTGATGAGGGTGATCCTGATGCTTTTATCCACGATGAAAAGAAAGTAAAGAAAAACATATCTATTATCGTTTCTCCTAAAGATTGTTCAAACTGTCATGCTGATGAGGTTAAACAAGCGAGCGAATCACACCACGCTGCCGCTGCCAATATTTTAGCTTCACTCGATAATTTACTCGCAGAGGTGGTAGAGGGTAACAGTGCCTTTGTCACCGAGGGATTTCCTAATGGTAACTCTGCGGCGGCTGTCTCAGGCTGTTGGCAATGCCATGGTTCTATTGTCAAAGTTAATGAAGACGGAGCTTTAGACCCAGCGACATGGCCCAATACAGGTATTGGACGTATCAATCCCGATGGCTCTAAAGGTTCATGTACTGCTTGTCATGCACGGCATAAGTTTTCGGTAGCACAAGCGCGGGAACCCGATACGTGTGGACGTTGCCACTTAGGCCCCGACCACCCTCAAAAAGAGATCTATGAGGAGTCCAAACATGGTATTCAATTTGCGGCTAATAAAGAGCATATGAACCTTGAGAACCCCAAATGGATTGCAGGTGAAGATTATTTTACAGGGCCTACCTGTGCAACCTGCCATATGAGTGCTACTCGTAATCAAGCCGTAACGCATGATGTGGGTACTCGTATATCCTGGAATAACAAGCCCCCTATTTCTCTACGTCCTGAAGTGGTCGATGCTAAAATGGGCTTACCTGGTGCAAACCTAGGCTGGGAAGAGCGTCGTGATGATATGAAAGACGTTTGTTCTAGCTGTCATACCGAGGAATATATAGACAATTTCTACACTCAGTATGATGGATTGGTTCAACTTTATAATGAAAAGTTTGCTAAACCAGGGTTAGCTTTAGTGAAGTTAGCCAAGCCTTTATTAAGACCTGCCAAATTTAGTAACAAGCTTGATTGGATCTGGTTTGAGTTATGGCATCACGAAGGTCGCCGTGCACGGATGGGCACAGCTATGATGGCTCCAGACTATACTCATTGGTTAGGTACTTACATGGTTTCTCAAAGCTTCTATATCAAGTTTATTCCTGAACTAGAGCATTTGATTGAAACAGGAATGGCTTCAAAAGATACCACTAAAGTAGCAGCTGCAAAAGCGCTCAAGGCCAAGCTAGATGCTACTCTTGCTGAGGATAATCATAAATGGTATGACAATAAGCTTACGGATAAACAGAAAGCTACTCGTAAAGCAGCTATTGAGCAAACCAAAGCCAAGTATGGTTTAGGCAAGCCTGAAGCAAAGACAAAACCAACCAAGTAATCAAGTAATATCACTTGGATGACTCAAGCCCTCTTATGTAGATCATTGAGAGGGCTTTATTGTCTCGCGTGGTATCGCGACATTATTCATCAGGAGAGATTCATTAAATGAAAAAACCTCTTAGCTTTTCATTCTTACTCTTTTTACTAGTTCTTTTTAATTGCACTGCATGCGGCGAAAGCGATGACACACTCAACATGCAAGGTCGAGTACAAAGCCAACTGGATAAAGGTAGCAAACTTTGGTCTGAAAAAAAATTAGACCTTGCCGAAACGGAGTTCAGAGATGCCATAAAAAAACACCCTAAGTCAGCTAAAGCCCGCGCACGATTGGCTGGTTTTTTGCTTACACAAAATAAAACCGCAGACGCTATTCCTGCTTACCAGGAAGCTATTACGCTAGACCCCGAAAACCCTAAATTATTTGCCGCGTTAAGCATCGCCTACCTACATCAATCAAAATATGGAATGGCTAAAGCAATGGCTGACCAAGCATTACAATTAGACCCAGAGTTAAAGCAAGCACAGAAACTCAATGAATACATTGAAAAGAAGCAGCAAGTTTTAGAGCAAGCTAACCGAGTATCAGCAGATACCTCTAAACCTGATGATGCTGTACATAATTCTGTGGCTAATAAGCATAAGTAAATACTGTTAAATTAGTCCTTTTATGACCCATTAATGAATAAAATGTCTATAATTAGCCATATGCAAAAAATACTCATTTACAGTCTCTTAGCTTTCTTCCTCGTCGCCTGCGATAATGAACACAAAGGCTACATTATTACCCCCTTTACAGGTGATTACCGATACCACAATGGTATCGCAGAATTTTTTGACTGCCATGAGCGAAAAAGGTATTACGTTGCGCCTCTAGGCATAGATAAAGAAGTTGCAGAGGTCTACCTCGCGCTAAAGTTGGAGGACAATGACGATGCTTACATCAGTGTAGAAGGCTATATGAGACCAGAAGAGTTAATGGATGGAATCGCCACGGTCGATGTTTTTGTCATCACGAAATTACTCGCTGTTGACGCTACACGAGGATGCCAAAGAAGTAAGCGTGTGGGGCATTAAATATGGAACTCTACGGTAGATAGATGGAATGGCTAATAGCACAGTAGTATTTTTTAGATCACACCCGTATTCCTCAAAGCTCCATACAGGCTACATAAGAACGGCTGTTGGATTATGACACTACTAAAACAAGACATTACTGCTGTTATTCTGGCAGGAGGTCAAGGTCAGCGTCTTGGCTGTCAAGATAAAGGGCTGGTGCATTATAAAAATAGACCCTTGATAGAACATGTTTTAGAGCGCATCACCCCACAAGTAGATCATATTCTTATCAATGCAAACCGCAATACCCAAACCTACCAACATTATGGACATCCTATTTTTTCTGATGACCTGCAAGATTTCCAAGGCCCATTGGCGGGCTTTTCTACTGCGATGCTAGCGGCGAAAACAGACTATATCCTTACCCTGCCCTGCGATGGCCCTCTGTTACCACTTGATTTGGTATCAAGAATGCTGGCTAGGATTAACGCAACCCAGCATGCATCTTCACCTATAGCCATAGCCCACGACGGTATTCGCCCACAACGCATCTATACTCTTATGGCTGTTAATTTGCGTACCCGTTTGAATAATTTTTTGAATCAAGGCGATAGAAAAGTAGGATTATGGCTAAGCCAGCAACAGACTGTCAGTGTGGACTTTTCTGATCAATCTCATGCCTTTGCTAATATTAATACCGAAGCCCAAAGACTGAGCTTGGAACAAGACTAATCATGATTTACTCTTCAAAACAGCACAACTTGACTATATTTTAAACAATCCAATAACTCCTTTTCTTGATTCGCATCAGATATACATCATGTCTGTTCGCTTATTTATATTTACTTAACTTAAGTTTATTTTATCTCGGTTGCCCACCTCTATAATTAAATCTTAATACTCTAATACATTAATAGTTACTACGTAGTACTCCAGCAACATTGGTTTGACGGCTACAGAGCAATCTGCTTTCTGGACAGTAGCTAAAATAGGGTTAATTAATAGGTCAGGCTATGAATAAAAAATCCATACAGATTCGTCAAGAGCCTCATACATCGTGTGATCAATGCCCTGTTCGCAAAATGACTTTATTTCGTGGAATCCCAGAACAGCAACTTGAATGGACCAAACACTATCGACAACACCAGTTTGTCGTGCCACCTAAAACGAGCCTGTATCTTGAGCACACCAAGCCTGATTATGTTTACACGTTATTCAACGGCTGGATGGCGATGTATCAAACTTCACAAACAGGCAAGCGTCAAATATTAAGATTCGCATTGCCAGGTGATTTTCTTGGCTTTCAAGCTGATGGCAGAGGTGGGATTTCTCACTCTGTTTCAGCACTTACTGAGTCTATCGTGTGCGGGTTTCCTCGTGATCAGCTAAAAAATATGTTTGATGAGCACCCAAAACTCGCCTTGAGACTGGCCAATATGGAATCACGCGACATGGCGTTATGCCAACAGCATCAAACCTTTGGTAGCCGTAAAGATGCACATGCCAGCATTGCATTCTTACTGTTAGAGCTGTTTCATCGCACGCGTAAACAAATGAATAAAAACTACAATGCCGACGATAACTCCATCATATTCCCCATTACTCAAGAGGATGTAGGTGATGCCGTAGGTTTAACCAATGTGCATGTTAATCGAGTATTGCGCAAATTCACAAAAGACGGGTTGATTGAATGCCATCACCGAAAACTTAAAATTATTGATGAAATAAAACTGGCTGAAATTGGCGAATTCAATAGTGATATTATCGCGGGGAATCCTTTAATCTAATGAAATATCGAGCTAATAAAATTACTGTGACTGATACCCAAATCAACCGTTGTGCTAATTGTAACCTCAAAAAAATATGCTTTCCTGCTGGCCTCAGTAGTAGTGAGCTTGATACTTTTGAAGATTCTGTTAACAAAACATTTAAAATCCCCAAAAAGCAAAAACTGTTTTCTCGTGACGAACCACTAACCGCTTTTTACGCTATTAAAGCCGGTGGGATGAAGACACAGCTTTCAACCTCCGATAACCAAACACAAATTATTGGCTTCCATTTACCTGGAGATTTACTCGGTTTTGATGGTTTTGCAGAAAGCAAACATACCTGTGATGCTATTGCACTAGAAGACACTATTTTATGCGAGTTATCAGTGGGTAACTTTGATAGCCTTTGTGAGACACTACCCGGCATACGCAAAGTGATGATGCAGCAAGTGGGCGAAGTCATGAATAAGCATTACTCTTTAGCGCTCACACTAGGCCAAATGTCGTCAGAAACACGCTTGGCGACTTATCTCTATAAGCTTTCTTATTATTATAAATCTCGTGGTTACTCCAGCACAGAGTTTAACTTACCGATGTCTCGAAGTGATTTAGCTAGCTATTTGGGTATGGCACCTGAAACACTAAGCCGAACCTTTTCTAAACTGGATAAGCAGAAGGTACTAAACCTTAAGAAACGAAACGTTACTATTATTGATAATAAGGCATTAACTGAAATGTCGCATGAATTGTGTATTCATGATGATTGATTTTCCTAGGAGCTTTTCAGTTAACCTTAATCCTAAAATCCTCAGTTAGACAGCCTATAGAGTGATTCTCTTCGGCTGAATGGCGTAGTAAAAAAAGGAATTAATGGTTGATCCTTAATGAGTTTTTTTACATAGCCAGTCAGTCG
>JALXAX010000205.1 GCA_026991755.1 Thiotrichaceae bacterium
AATTTGTCAGGTTTTTGATAGAAAAGTTAGCAATAGCCGTAGCTATTGGTCACTTTTATAGCGAAAAGCTGGCAGATTCTAGCCTCAGAAAAACGAATCATGAGTTGATCATAGCTTCCCTAATGGTATTTAAATACTAGCGGTCTAAGTGTTACGAAGATACAGGCTTTGGGGGGATATCCAGATGAACGGATATATCTAACTGTTCCATCTTTTCAAGCTGCTCTCCTGCTTTCTCAACCAGATAGGCATCTCCACGAACCACACATAACATTAACCCCGCTTCAATCATACATTGATAACAATATCTGCTTCCTTTTGGTACGCCTACCTCGCTTAATAATAACTCCATTTCTATAGGATCAGTGTCTTGGTCAATCAGTGATAATGCTTCACCGTTAATGTTTATTGCTTGCAAACGTTGCATAGCTTCGGTGATTTCAGAGGCTTCAGAAACAACAGCTATGCAACTACAAGGGTGTAACATGTTTGACCTGTTTATTAAAAATGACGAGTGTTAAAACGATAATTTAAAAAAGTGTGTTAATCAGACGCGTTAACAATCGCTAGCGAGGTTTTAATAAGGTAGCCAAATCAGACCAGTTAGCGAGTCCTTGCTCCTCTAAATGCGTGTGGATAAAGGCCTCTGCTTGAGCGAGAGTGTGTCTAATCTCATCAACAGGAATATTAAGAATTGTCTCTGCCACAATGACGATTTCAATCTGCTCGCGGTAAACTAGCGTAACGACTTGTCTCCAGCGATAAGGCATATGGGCGAGTAGACGATAGCAACTATCAATCGCTTGCAGCTCAAGCTGTTGCTCAGGTACGGCTGAGCGTTTACCTGGGATCAAGTCTTCAATATGCATGACCTCATCGGGTTGGTAGAACTCTTGTATTTCTTCTTCAACCATATCTTCGGCTTGTTGTTGAGCATCTTCAGGAATAAGATCTTCCATGGAAATATCACTCTCATGATCATGCTTATAGCTGACTTCCCGCTTTAATAGCTCAGTGGCTATTTTCAATGTGGCTTGATAAAGCGCTTCATCTGTTTTTGGCAAGGTACTCCAGCTCCGTTGTGCTTTGAGATAAACCTCATCCAAAATATCAGTCACGCTAGGATAACGACTTTGTATATCGCCATTGGCGCGTAAATAAGTCATTTCATGCCTTATATAAGAAGCTAAACGAGGCAATAGCTTTAGCAGTGATTCTTCAGCGCTAGGTTGTTTTTTTGATACCTGGTTGGCTTCTAGCTCCAAATGTTTCATATGCCGTTGACGTGTTTTTCGGCTCCAATCAGCTCTGCCACTAATGTGAGCATGATGCTTCTCTACCTGACGTGTTAACTTATTAATAGCCGCATCAATAGCAGGGGGTAAATGGGTATCAGAAGCATGCGTAACCATGACTTTTTTAGGAGGTAAAGGTAAACGCAATGTGACGTTGTAGTGTGATTTATGTAGCTCAACTGTAACGTGGATGCGCATTTGAGCAAGGTGGAATCCTTCTAGTTTTGGCTTGAGATGCTTTTCTAACTGTTGCTCAATGTGGGCTTTGGTTGCTTCATGAGAATCCTCATGAGTATGTCGAAAGGTTAAATCAACTTGCATGGCGTGCTGCGTAGTTTGTGGCATGGCTTTCTCCTTGTTCTTATCAACGTATTGCAACGTTATTCTGTCTATGGATTTAATAATAGATCTCATCAGGAATGCTGGCTGTCACATAGCTGACACTCGTGGCTTTTAAAGCCTTTTTGCTCTCGCCATCTTTTAGTGCAAAGGTCTCACTATAGGTTTGATCCCCAATGACAGTTTCTTAGTCTTCCGAATTACCGTTTCCTACTTGATATTCGAATGAATAAAGGTAGGCTATGCCACATTATGAATGTTATACGGTAAAGGGTAACTAACAAAAATGATGCTTTTTTTGAAACAAAACCTTGATCTTCTCGTCTTTGGTGTATTGGGCGTTATGAGCTTTTTAATGGTGTGGTTCGTGATTGAACGCTACCTCTATTTTGCACGCGTGAAGGTTGAGCGCTTCCATCATGTTGATACACTAAATGTAGCGCTAACGAATCATCTAACAGTGATCTCAACGGTGGGCGCTAACGCGCCATACGTGGGCTTATTAGGAACAGTTGTTGGTATTATTGTGGTGTTCTACGACATGGGGCAGGGCGGTAAGATTGATGTACATACCATTATGACGGGTTTGGCATTAGCGCTTAAAGCAACGGCTGGCGGCCTGTTGGTGGCTATCCCCGCTATTATGTTTTACAACGCATTACTGAGAAAAGTTGATGTACTTACTGCTCATTGGAGAGTCCATAAAGACAAAGCCAATAGCGCTAATGGACGGTAACTGATGAAGCGTTTTGATCAAATAAACGTTATCCCTTTTATTGATATCATGTTGGTACTGCTAGCGATTGTCTTAACAACCGCTACTTTTATCTCACAAGGCTCTATTGAGGTAGATCTCCCACAAGCCGAGAGTGCAGAAGCCTTACCACAGACAGATGACAAAACAGTGGAGATTGCCATTGATACCGAAAAGCGTCTATTTTTTGAAGGTGATGCGATTACTCAACTAGAGTTGGCTGTAAAGCTCGAAGGTTTGGCAAAAGAGACGCCTGTGATATTGCGCGTTGATAAACTGGTGGCTTTTCAGAATTTTGTGAGTGTGGTTGATTTACTTAAGAAAAACAAACTGGAAAAGCTATCTATTCTGACTAGTGAAGCGAATGAAAAGTAGTAGCATTGGTTTTCTAGTATCCGCTATCTTGCATATCGGCTTGTTGATGCTCGTGGTTAATATGAGCGGGAGTCAAATAGAGATACCTAAAAAGGCAGAACCTATTCCGCTGAAACTCGCGATGTTTGAGCCTGCGCCTAATAAAGCTAGTCATAAGCCTGAAGTAGAGAATCTTTTAAAACCTAAAGCTATGCCTTTATCTGAGGTTAAACCTCAGCCCAAGACTAAAACGAAACCGAAAACTAAGAAAACTAAAAAAACAAAAGTAGCTAAAAAAAAGCACGTCAAGAAAAAGCTTAAAGCTAAACCAAAGCCAAAGCCAAGACCAAAAGCTAAGCCCAAGCCTAGCCCAAAACCCAAACGTATAGCAAAACCTAAACCTAAACAGAAATATGTACCGCCTTCACACCCAGTGGTTAAAGCAAAACCTCAGCCAAAGCCACCCGTGCAGCGTACATCCCAAGCCACGACTAACCGAAGAACAGCGGCTACATCACCCTCAACGCAACAGGCTAAACCGGTTATGCGAGCTTCTAAAGCTGTGGCTAATAATGCTCAGTCAGCTCAAGTGGAAGTGACCTATAAGGCACGTTTGAAACAACTGATTAATAGCCACAAACGCTATCCTGCCAGGGCTAAAAGAAGGGGTAAACAGGGAAAGGTAACTGTACGATTTACGATCTTAAAAAATGGCACTATACAACGTGTTGTTATAGCTGCTAGCTCAGGAAATTCGTCATTAGATAAAGCGGCATTAAAAGCGGTAAAGAGTGTGTCGGGGCAACTACCTTTTTCGAAGGGAATACAACGTAGTCAATGGGTATTGACCGTGCCTATTGTGTATCAATTGCGGTAGTGTTGGTTGATGAAGGGTTCTTATCAAAAATCTGACAAATTCTATCTGCTGAAGCTTCTAAGTTTCGCTAAAGCTCAACTAAGTCTCAGAAATTCCGATCTGACTTAATCAGAGTTTCCTTAAATAGATTACTGAAGTGAGACCTTCACAAGGAGGCTGGCAAAGGTCTCAAATACTAAATTAGCGTTAAACCTAAATTCCTCAGTTAATCGCTTCCATCATTAAATAACTTATTGATAGTATTGAGGCAAATAGCTTTATCCATCTTCACTTATAGAGTGAAGGCGCTACAGCCTACAGAGCAACCCTGCTAAAGCTTCTAAGTTTCGCTAAAGCTCAACTAAGTCTTCGACTGACTGGCTATGTAAAAAAACTCATTAAGGATCAACCATTAATTCCTTTTTTTACTACGCCATTCAGCCGAAGAGAATCACTCTATAGGCTGTTTAACTGAGGATTTTAGGTTAAAGGAAGCTTCCTAAAAGGCTAACTAGTGTGTGTTACAAACCAGAAAGGTATTCCGCTAATGCAGGGATTTCGTCATCTGCTACCGAAGCCATGATGCCTTTCATTGCTGCAGATTGTCCATTGCTTCTGTCACCACTTTTAATATCTTTTAGCTGTTGCTCAATATACTCTTTGTTTTGCCCAGCTATCTTGGGGTAGACAGGCATGATAGGGGTTTTAGCATCAGCGCCATGGCAGGCAGCACAGCCTTTTGCTGTGTAAAGTGCTTTTCCGTCTGCTGCAAATGCAGAATGGCTTGTTGCTAACACTAAGCATGTTGCCATTGTTGCAAATGTGGTTTTTAATATCTTTTTAGACATCAATTAACTCCTTGATTGTGTGAAATAAATATAAAAATAGAAAGCTATTTCTTGTTTTCGAGATTTTTATAAACAGGGAGCTTAAATAAAAGAAAGGGGATATGCATTGAGATAAATCAATGTGGAGCTAGTAATGCGGAATAATGCGTGAGTTAGATCACAATTTCGGTAGTTATATGGCGACATAAATCATTGCATATAAGCATGTCCTTCAACATATTGAAGTCGAATAATCTCTGCATCTCCCATAGGCACCATTTCGACAAACCCATGTATGTCTTGAGGCTGATAGCCCTGACCTTCAGCTGCGATTGCCATTTTGTAAAATAGCGCTTATTGACTACCTGTTATCAGATTAAACTACCCTTTAAAACATCCACCTCTGCCTAAAATAGTGTACGCGTCTATAGTCTTGAATTGCATTAAGACTGACTTAGGAGAGTACGGTGATTAATAATAATTTAGCCAATAATACTAATAACACAACGAATAATTATCTCTCAAATAGACGTTCAACATCTAAACACACAGGCCGATCAAGCAATCAGGGCGATCATTTATCTCAATCGCGTCAGCGTCACCAGCCACGTTTTCAAAACTCATCAACCATACTTTTGCTATTGATACAACTTATCATTCGGCTACTTAACCAGTTGCAGCAACCCACGACAAAACCGGAAAAAGAGTTATCACTTACACCTGATGAGCGAAATAGTATTCAGAATCACTTTGGTATCTTTGGTGAACAAGGCTTTAGCGTTATTGATAAAGATGGGGATAACAAGCTTAGCGCAGGTGATGTGGTATCAATCTCTGGTGGCGTAACAGGCGGACATATCCGAGATATTACCGTCACCCAAGCAGATGTAGACACCATAACAGGCAAAGATCTTGCTGATGCTAAAGCTGCATTTCTAGAAAATAAGGCCAAGTGGCAAGCTAATCGACCTGAAAGTTATAGTTACACTTTGCAGCGTTCAGGTTTTCGAATAGAAGCAGCGCGTAAACCTGTAGATATCACTGTTAAAGGTAATACCGTTACCGATGCTAAGTTCTCAGACGGTTCCAAAGCACTCGTTCCTTCGTTTAATAGACTTAGTATTGATGATTTATTCAAAACCATTGAGCAAGCTATCGATAAAGGTGCTGCGGAAGTTCGTGTTGAATATAATAAAAAAACAGGTGCACCAATTTCCATCTTTATTGATCGGGATAGACGTATAGCGGATGAAGAAGTTAGCCTTACGGCAAGTAATTTTAAGGCTATTACTGACAATACACCACAGACTTTAAGCCTTACGCAGGATCAACAATCACAAGCACTTAACCTTTTCGGTTTCATCGCAACAGGCAATGAAAAAGTCAGTATTGAAGATACTGATGGTAGCGGGGATATTAGTGTAGGAGATATAGCAACATTAGCTGCGCATCAGGTTACTCTGACAGAAGCCACCGTAACGCAGATTACAGACCGTCCAACAGGGGCTTTATTGAAACTGGATGATGCTCAAAAGCAACAAGCACTCAAGGTGTTTTCAGCTCCTCAAGAAAGATCACGAAATCACTTTATCCATATTCATGATAGCAATGGAGATGGAAAAGTGAGTGCAGGGGATGTAGCCATTCACCTGGTAACGCCCAGCATAGTACCTGCTGTAGTAGGCTATCACGCACCTGTTGCCGAGGTTGAAAGGAAAATACTAACAGCGGCAGAAGCAGCACAGATTAATGGTGAAACTGTCAATACCCATATACTTAACCTGTCTCAACGCCAACACGATGCGATCTCGAACCACTTTGATGACACGACACCTCTAGCTTATGATGGTCAGGCAACGCAGTATACAGGTGTTGCTATTGATAAAGACGGGGATAACCAACTCAGTGTAGGTGATGTTGTAAAGCTTCGCATGTATGGTGGTCGTGATGCCATGGGAACAGTCGATACCTTTATTGATCATGTGCTTACTAAGGATGAAGTGAACGCTATTAACAACGCCTCCAATAGAGCAGAAGTCGTGTTATCGAATACTGAGAAAGTGCGTTTGCAACAAGCCGTACTTCGTCAAGATGTAGCCTATATCCCTGGTGATGGTCCGCGTTTAAATAGTGTGATTGACAATGATGATAACGGTAAATTATCGGTGGGAGACTCCGTCAAAATAGTGAATACGCGTGGGTTTGAAACAGGTAACCCTACTATAACCACTACCTTTCAAGAATTAACTCAAGCTCAGCTAGATCGTTATAATGCAAATATCGCTTATAACCCATCTAGTACGATTACTTTGGATGCAGATCAGACCAGTGCATTGCAAGCACGTTTTAATTTAACCCCAGGCTTGTCTAGCTTTACCTTATTGGACTCCAATGGTGATAATAAACTAAGCGTGGGTGATCAATTAGAGTTTCACCGTGGTGACGATCCTTTTCCAGGAACCCCACCCGCTAGTCATATCTTAACGGCTGGTGATGTTGATGCGATTAACCCTACCAATAATGGAGCTTCACCATTAAAGCTGACTCAACATCAAATTGATGGAATTGCCAACCGGTTTAATCGAACCCCAGCTCCCAATGTTGCAGATGGTTTGACCACAAGGTTTACAGGTGTCGCACTCGATAGTAATGGTGATGGCAAATTGAGCGCGGGTGATGTTGTTAAACTACGTGACACAGGAGGTATAGCAGGTATAAATACCGTACGTGATCATGTATTAACTACCACTGATATTCTTTTGATCGAAAAACAACAAAGAACCTTTAATGCATAAGACCTTAATCTATGGCTTTACTGGGGCTGTTAAATACTCGTAATTATTGTACAAATAACGACAATTAAGTATTTGGAAATGGGGCTTTAGTCTCACCGATGGCAGCTATAACTTACAATAGCGAGTCTAAAGAGGCTGTGAAGGTATTCAAAAAATGCTGTTCGTAGGGTGTGCTGAGGTACGAAGCGCACCATAAGTATAAGCACTTGATTACGTAGAACTTTCAGCCATGCTTGCAAAGCTTTTATAAATCATGAGCTTAGAATTAATGCAATGTGAAGAAACGGTTGTGAAAGGCAAGCATATATAGTACTTACGTTACTAACTGCCTGATTACTTATAAGATGTTGTGCGAAATTATTGCGTACACACAACTATGGCTGAGAGTTGTAAGTATTCAGGTAAGTGTATGATAAACGGTGCGCCTCCTCCGTCGGCACATACTACCTATGAATACTTTCACAAGCTCTAAAGCTTCACTTCCAATTTAGTATTGAACAGCCCAGATGGCTTCACTCCGGCTCAGGACACAAGCTATTGATTCATTGTGGGTTTAACCTGAAATTCCTCAGTTAACCGCTTCCATAATTAAATAAATTATTGATAGTGTTAAAGTAAGTAGCTTTATCTATCTTCACTTATAGAGTAACAGTGTCCGACATAGTCACAAATACGTCATCAAGACAGGTCTTAATTCTCTTTCAAAGAGCCACTGAGAGCTTTTTTTAAGAAAGCAACCTCTCAAACCGCCAAGACTGTTTGGTTATTTTAGACCGCTTCTTAAAGGAACCTCTGATCAACTCATGATTCGTTTTTCTGAGGCTAGAATCCGCCAGCTTTTCGCTATAAAAGCGACCAATAGCTACGGCTATTGCTAACTTTTCTATCAAAAATCTGACAAATTCTATCTGCTGAAGCTTCTAAGTTTCGCTAAAGCTCAGCTAAGTCTCAGAAATTCCGATCAGAGTTAATCAAAGATTCCTAAAGAAGACCCTATTATAATAGACGCCCCTCGGGCTTTATAAAAATAATCACGCGCTTAATTGTTATGAGACCTTTGCACGAAAGGCTCCCTCAAAGATTAAAAATTTGAGATAATAAAGGCTTCAACACAAGGAGCATCCGACAATGGCATGGAAATCACTAGAACAACAAAGTTTTGCAAACGCCTTTTGATCGATCATGCCGCCTTACATGAGCTAGATGATGTGAACCATTTAATCGACTGGTCACGCATAGAAGAGTTGCTTTCACAGATACACAATAAATCTAAAGGAGAAAAGGCTTGGCCTCCTTTACTCATGTTCAAAGCGCTGTTGCTGCAAAGTTGGTACAAGCTCAGTGACCCAGCCTTAGAAAAACAACTGGCACGGGATCTCCTTTTTCGTCGTTTCATTGATCTGGATATTTCTGAATCTGTCCCTGACCATAGTAGCTTCTGGCGATTTCGCCAGACACTGGAATCCCTTTCATTGATGGATAAGCTACTGTCTGAGATTAACACTCAGCTGGCTGAACAGTCGCTTTATATTCAATCGGGAGAAGTGAGTATCATTGATGCCAGTGTGATAGAGGCAAAACAATGCCATCCCAACAAGAGAAAGGACGGAACCAGTACGCAAGATCCTGAAGCCGTCTGGAATGTAAAGGCTGGATCGGATGGTAAACGAAAGAGTACTTACGGTTTTAAAGCTCATATTAATGTTGAAGAAGACGGTTTTATCAAATCTACCGACTACACAGCGGGCAATGTTCATGATTCCAATTGCTTCACCGATTTACTTGATGGCAACGAGTCTGCGGTCTATGCCGATAGTGCTTATCCCAGTGAAGCGCACGACAACTGGCTAAGAGAACGTCGTATAGAAAATAGACTCATCAAACGCGCCTATAGAAACCGTCCTTTGACAGAGGAAGATAAGCGTTTTAATCGTTTACATAGTGGAACGAGATGTACGGTTGAACGGGTCTTTGGTGTTCTTAAACAGCACTATGCCATGGGTAAAGCGCGCTATCTTGGATTGGCACGTAATCGCACGCGATTTGAACTGAGCTGTGTGGCTTACAACAACGAGGTGCTTCACTTCAACAGCAGAGTTGCGCCTAAAAAAAGGAAATAGTGGGTAAAAAGCCCGTTATTTGCCCAAAATACCCCGAATAATAGCTATTTTTTTGCTGTATTGATCAAAAAATTAGCTACGGGGTTTACGGAGCGGTTTATGGGCTCCTCGTGCAAAGGTCTCACTAAATAATTTACTGTAATTACCGTAAAATCTACCTTAGCTATCTCCTAGGGCAATCGCATTAAAATAATATCAACTATCAAGCACTTGACTTTTCTCTCCAAAAAGAACCTTTAGTAAGTAGGTTTTATCCCAGCCAGCCTTAAGTCGCTTTATTTTTATTCCGCGTTTTAC
>JALXAX010000206.1 GCA_026991755.1 Thiotrichaceae bacterium
TGATAAATTGCTCAAAAAGCACTCAACATCTTCAAAAGATTTTTAAAAAATTTTGCATATGAACAATATCTGGAAATTTAGCTTACTTGATCAGAGCTTCCTTAAGGAATCTCATTAACACTTAACTGCTTATTTTCTAATCGTTATTGGATATTTAAAAACCTATGGCTATCTATACCTTTGAATAAGTGATAAATAATCTAGCAAAATTCATTTTTGATAAAGGTCATGTTTTGTATACTTAATCCATCTGGAGCTTACTAATAAAAATGATAATTAAGCCATGAGACGATATTTCTATCACCCCTACCTCTATCTATTGAATTAGAAATCTGGATTGAAATACAACTTAAAAAAACAAAAAAAGGTCGCTAGGCCGGGGATTACAATGACTATTCATCAACAAATAACAAAACAACACCAGCAGATAAAAGAGCTATCTTTTATTCTTAAACGATTAATAGAAGATCAATCATTTGCTCAAATGGAAACAACATGTGATTTATTCTTTAACTATTCCAGCAAAGTGGATCATTATTTCAAAACAGTTGAGTCTAGCGTGTATAAACACATGCTGGTACACAGCGATGAAAACGTAAAAAAGACAGCTTATCGCTTTATGGCGGGTTCATGTGGTATCAAACGTATCTTTAATCAATATAGACAAACTTGGTGTCACAATAAAAAACTTCGAGTCAATAATCACCCTCGTTTTAGACAAGAATCTGAAGATGTCTTTAAGCTGATTATGCAACGTCTTAATGATGAAGCAACACATTTGTATCCAGTAATAAAAGGTATAGAGGCGAAAAAAAGAGAACTCGCCTATGCATAATCGTATCGTTTAGGTTTAATCTGTTTGTAATGACAATGGCGCTACTAATCAGTAGCGCCATTGTCTTATTGAGAGTGCGTAATCTGTCGTGTTGTTCCAGACTCTTCAGTGTGAAGATGGCAAAGTTTATCAAATCCGTTAATATGGGCTTTATTAAGTCTGACTATAACTGTCTTAATTCCGACTGATATTGTCACCAATAAAAATACTAACAGGGCAACAGGACTGGTATATGAAAAGTATATTTAAAGCCGTATTTTCTCTAGCGTTTGTAGTGACCAGCATCATGGCAACAGCTGCACCTTTAGCAAAAAAAGATATTCCTGAGCCATTAAAGCCTTGGGCCGACTGGGTGCTGTACGAGCAGGATAAGCAGATGTGTCCTCATGCTTACAATAGCAATAAGCGTTTTTGTGCGTGGCCTGCGGGGTTGAAACTGGAGCTGGATAATGAGCAAGGCCAGTTTAGCCAACATTGGCAAGTACAGTCGGAATCGTGGGTGCGTTTGCCTGGCAATGTGCAACAGTGGCCACACGAGGTTGAGGTGGATAGCTTGGCAGCAGTGGTTGTTAATCGCCATGGATATCCTGTCGTTAAACTGGGCAAGGGTGAGCATGAGGTAAGTGGTAAGTTTCAATGGGATAGTCTGCCTGAATCCTTAACCATTCCTCCTGAAACGGGGATGTTATCAATTAGCCGTAATGGCGAGACTATAGACTTTCCACGGATCAATCAGCAAGGTCAGTTGTGGTTGGACAAATCTATTGAGCAAAAAAATGTACAAGATGCAATGGATGTACAGGTGTATCGAAAGATTAATGATGGACACCCAATGCAGGTCGAAACCCGTTTTATCTTAAATGTATCAGGTCGCTCGCGTGATGTGATTTTCCCACAGGTACAACTAGAGGGTTTCACCGCACTTAATTTAACCAGTAAATTACCCGCAAGAATTAACCAGCAAGGTGATTTGCAAGTGCAAGTTCGCCCTGGGAATTGGCAGATTAATCTTGTTTCGTACAGTGCTAAAATTGTTGATAAGCTTACGTCTACCGAGTCTTCAGGTGATTTACCGCAACAAGAAGTGTGGGTGTTTCAAGCAAATCCATCGTTGAGGCTAACAGAAATATCAGGCGTACCTGCTATTGACTCTCGCCAAACACGCTTGCCGAGCGAGTGGCAACAATACCCAGCATATTTGCTAGAGCCCAAGCAGTCCTTACTATTGAAAACACTACAGCGTGGTAGCGCCTCGCCTGAGCCGAATCAGCTAAGGTTAAATCGTACCATGTGGATGGACTTTGACGGTGAAGGCTTTACTTTTGCTGATCAGATAAAAGGCACAATGACACAAGGGTGGCGTTTGGTAACAGCTTCTGAACTAGATTTAGGATCGGTTCGCATTGATGACAAACCACAATTTATCACTACGCTAAAAGGCGGTACCGATAAAGGGGTTGAGGTGCGTCGTGGGCAGATTGATCTGCAAGCGGAAAGCCGTTATACCGAATCGGTTTCTAGCGTACCTGTGACAGGTTGGAAGCATGATTTTCAACGTGTATCGACGCGATTGTTTTTGCCCCCAGGTTGGAAGCTGTTTTCAGCTCATGGCGCAGATAACATACCGCATACATGGCTACAGCGCTGGACGTTGCTTGATTTGTTTATGGTGTTGATTATTGCCGTTGCCATTGGGCGTTTATGGGGCTGGAAATGGGGCGTATTTGCACTGCTGACGATGACGTTAATCTGGCACGAAGCAGGTGCACCAAAATACATTTGGCTTAACTTGGTAGCCGCCATCGCGTTGCTACGAGTATTGCCTGACGGCATTGCTAAAAAGCTAATATGGGTCTACCGCAATGCAGTGTTTCTTGCGCTGATGCTAATTGTGATTCCGTTTATTGTGACTGAAGTAAGACAAGGTTTGTATCCTCAGCTCGGTATCTATGCCGACTATGATGAACCAGTTTATAACAGGTTTGATAATGGGGCGATTAATAGCTCAATTGTTGACGAAATGGCTATGGCTCCTAGCCCTGTTTCATCGGTTCAATACGATAAACTTGCGAAAGGAATGGGGCGCTCTATAAAGCAAGCATCTAAAGTAGCAGGGGATGTCTATTCTTCAAAAACACGTCAGATGGCTAATCAAATGGTTGACCCCAATGCGAACATTCAAACAGGGCCAGGCTTGCCAACGTGGAACTGGCAAGAAGTGTATTTTAAGTGGGATAGCCCTGTAAACGAGACGCAAACGCTACGTTTAAATTTGATCTCACCAAGAATGAATCTGTTTCTGAATTTCTTGAGAGTTATCTTGTTGTTATTACTTATTGGTCGACTAGTTCGAGTCTTTACAAAGAATAATAAAGACGACGATAGGAGTGGTGGGTTAGGAAGAAAAGCTAGAAAAAAGGCTAACAAGCCATTACACCGTTTCTCAAAAGGTGCTTCTACAAGCTTATCTCTGGTTGCATTGCCTCTTGTGATAATGATGTTACTAATGCCTGATGCTCAAGCAGAGTCACTGAGCCCACCTGTTACTAAAAAAGTAACCGCTAACATGAGCGAAAAAGGTTTTCCACATGAAGACCTATTAAGACAACTAAAAGCACGGCTGTTAGCGAATGACAAATGCTTACCAGAATGTGCACAAATAGAAACGTCAAGACTAGAGCTTGATGATCAGCAGTTAACCCTCTACCTGAAAATACACAGTGCAGCACCAGAAGGTGGAATTATTGCCGTGCCACTACCCAGTAATAGTGAGCAATGGCGACCTGATACGGTGTTGCTTGCTAACCAGCCCGCCACAACGCTTTCCAGAGACAACCAAGGTGTGTTGTGGATAGGCTTGAGCCAAGGGGTTCATAATGTAGTAATGCGGGGGCGTTTGCCGAACCAGCCTCAGCTACAATTGTCATTACCGTTAATTCCTAAGTATGTCGAGTGGCAAGGTGAAGGCTGGACGGTAGAAGGCATCCGCGATAATCATATTCCCTCTCAGCAATTACAGCTTATCCGCACGCAGAGCAGTGATAGCTCACTGCCAGAAGATAAGGCAGGAGCAACGGATAACAATATTCTCCCGCCTTTATTGCATGTGCAAAGAACGCTTCACTTAGGTTTGGACTGGATGGTAGAAACACAAGTTTCCCGACTATCGCCAACGGGCACGCCTGTCAGTATGAAAATACCGTTATTGGCTAATGAGTCTGTATTGAGTAATGCTTTCCCTGTTAAAAACGGGCAAGTGCTAATTAATATGTCGTCCATGCAACGTGCGATTAGTTGGAACTCGCAAATCCCGGTAGCTGATAAATTGCTGCTTGAAGCGACGCATACCGCAGGTTTGGTTGAATCATGGAAGTTGGATATTAGCCCCATCTGGCATGTAGAAATTATGGGGATTCCCGAAATACACCATGCTAATCAAGCAGAAGAATGGCTACCCGAATGGCAACCTTGGCCGGGTGAAAAAGTATCGTTAGTGGTTAGCAGGCCACAAGGTGTTGCAGGGCGTACGTTGACGATTGATCGCAGTATCCTCGTGGTGAAAGTAGGTAAAAGAATCCGAGAATCCGAGTTGATGCTAAATTTACGCAGTAGCCGTGGTGGACAGCATCAAATCACCTTGCCTGAAAATGCTGAGTTAATATCCGTTAGTATCAATGACAGCACTCAACCTATTCGTCAACAAGGCAGAAAAGTGAGCTTGCCGATTGTGCCAGGTGAGCAGCGTATTGTAGCTAAGTGGCGAGTAGATACACCTATCAATACGCGTTTGAAAGTCCTCCCTGTAGATGTTGGTGTGGATAATGTAAATAACAGCATTCGTCTTAGAATGGGGCGAGACCGTTGGGTGCTCTTTACGAATGGCCCGCAAATGGGACCCGCCGTTTTGTTTTGGGGTGTGTTATTAGTGGTGCTATTAGGCTCTGTGATAGTAGGGCGGATGAAGGATAGTCCGCTTAAAGTATGGGAGTGGTTTTTATTAGGAACAGGCTTGATTCTGGCTACGCCTATTATGATTATTATTGTCGTAGGTTGGTTGTTGGCGATGCACTATCGCCCCAAGCTCCAGCACGTGAAAAGTAATGGCCTGTTTAATGCAGGGCAAGCATTGCTGGTCATTCTTACCTTGGTCGCGTTAGCAACGTTGATCTTCGCATTAAGGCAAGGCTTGTTAGGCTGGCCTGACATGCAAATCTCAGGAAATGCCTCCAGCGCATGGGAGTTGCGTTGGTTCCAGGATAGAGCTACCGCGCAATTACCACAACCTTGGGTCATTTCGGTACCGCTATTAGTGTACCGATTGTTGATGTTACTTTGGGCGCTATGGTTAGCCTTCTCATTAATTAGATGGTTGCGTGATGGCTGGCATAACTTTACGGTAGGTGGTTTATGGCGCGAAGGTCAGAAGAAAGGTAAGAAAAAAAGCAAGGAAGAGGCAATACAAGACAAAGATATACAAACAAAAAGTTAGCACTAAGCTTCCCCCTTAATAAAGGGGGATTGAGGGGGATTAACAAAGGTCAGTAAAATAGAGATGGTTTGATATGTTACTGACTATCATATGTTAAACCCTAAACTAAAGGACTAATAAAAACATGGCAACTCACCACGAAATCATCGGTGAAGAATGGAAAGAACGCTCGCGCGAACTCGCGGAGTGGGCAATGGAGCGAATGGTTAATCGCAAAGATGTGTGGGGTCAATACTCGGTATTGTCGCCTGATGAAAGGCGTCGCCTCAATCAAAAATATAAAGCCATGACGCTACCGCGCAAGTCAATGCGTGGTGAAGATATGGTGACGCTAGATAAGCTCACTCGTCACTTTGCCAGTCGTTATCACCACAAGCCCCAAATCATTGGTTTGCACGAAAAGAGTAAAGAAGACACCAGCTTGTGGCTAGGTATTGATATTGACTGCCATGATTACAACTCCCCTTCGGGCGAAGACCATGCAAGACGTAACCTGCAAACAGCGATCAAATGGTGGAAAGAAATGCAATCGATGGGTTATGACCCATTGCTTATAGACTCCAGTGGCAAAGGGGGATACCACTTATGGATACATTTTGCAGAGCCAGCGCCTACCCAAGATGTGTTTGCTTTGGCACAACATTTTGTCAGTACATGGGAAGAGAATAACCTAGATGAAGAGCCTGAAACTTTTCCGAAACAACTCAAGCCAGGTAGTTTGGGGGCGTGGTTTAGGTTGCCAGGTTTACACCATTATATTAAGCATTACGGTAGAGTATGGAGTGGTGATGACTGGTTAGAAACCCCTTGGCTAGAAGGCCATGCAGCGATTGATGCTATTTTACAGGTAGTACCTGGTCCACCGCCTCCCTCTGTCGATGTGAAACAAGAAAAGCATGTGCGTACGACTAGTCGTCGAGGTACAAAAGAAAAAAGCACAAAGAAAACGGCACAACAGCGTAAGCAACACTTTAAGCGTAGCAAGCGTGCTGTGGTCTGTGTCGACCTTGACGGTGTTTTGGCAAGTAGGGAATATTCAACAGGCAAGGGAGAAATAGGTGAGCCAATTGATGGCGCGATTGATTTCACGCGTGAGCTTCATGAAACGGCGGATATTATTATCCTAACGGCGCGAATTTCGGCAGAGATTAAAAAGTCCAAAAGTAAAACAGCTAGTGCCAAGCTTATTAAAGAAGCCATTAACCAAGTAAAAGAATGGCTAGATAAACATGGTTTTGCTTATACGCGCATTTGGGCGGAGCAGGGCAAGCCTGTTGCCAGTGCTTATGTGGATGATAGAGCCGTTGCTTGCCGGCCTGAAGAAGGTGGGGTTGGGGTATTCAAACAAACTCAGGAGAGTATTAGTAAGTTGTTATGACGCTATATAGCACGTAGTTGCATCTTTCAACCAACCCCGTGCTATATAAGATAAGCTATTTAGAAAGACATACTTTTGGCGCCGTCTTCATATAATGCTTCAAAAATCTTGATGGATGAAACAATCGTAGCACCTTCGATTAAATCCTCTTGCTTCAAACCTTGGTGTACTGCGCAAGTTTTACAAAGATAAACCGTTCCGCCATCAGAAATAATAGCCGTGAGCATCTCACGTGGAGTTTTCCCTTTTGCTGCAAAGATGCCTTGCCCGCCTTTGATAACGGGATAGAGTGCTGCATTAGCGCCCAATACGACGGTTACTTTGGCGCCTTTCTTAACAGCACTGTGTGCTAGCGCAAGCCCCATTCCTGCTTCCATTACATCGCCTGTCTTAACGATAACAACCAGTTTTTTGTTTTCTAGCGGCTTGCTATCTGCAGCTACAGCATTGCCTGTGATTAAGGTGAACATTAGAAGTAGATTTAGAAGTAGGTAGGGTAATAGTTTTTTCATGTTGTTTTCCCGAAAGTGTATTTAATAAAATGATGCTTATTCCATCATGTGTGACTACTCAGACGAATAATGATCTCATTTGATTGCATCATAATTAATTATAAGTAGTAAATTATGAGCATTGAGTAAAACAAGTTAGAGCTTAGGTACACTCGCTCTACCTGCTTTATCACCTATTGCTCGTCCTACTCGTTTACCCATATTTCCACCGACAGCACCACCAATAGCACCGCCAACGACACGGCCTGTTGCGCCCGCAGCAGAACTCGCAGCTTTAACGGGAAGCTTGGCAACTGAAACCGCACTATGTACTACTTGTCGTTGTGAACAGGCTTGGGTGTAAGAAAGCAGGATGAGTATGAAGGTGGTGTGAATAAGTTTTTGTATTTTCATAGATTGGATTTGTTTGTAATTTAGACAGGGCAGGAATATAGCACGGACAGAATGTGGATTAAGAGTTTCCTATAGCCCAACGGGAATAAATCGGGACACGTCTTTAAGGGTAAGTCGATGTTGAGAATAGTTGGGGTCAAACTTTTCCACTAAATTCCAAAACCGTTGTGAGTGATTCATCTCAATCGTGTGGCATAGCTCATGAATAAAAACATAATGAGTAACCTCTTTTGGAAAGAATAATAATTTATAATTGAGGCTTATATTTTTCTTGGCTGAACAACTACCCCAGCGCGTTTTCTGCCCTCTAATGGTTAGTCGGTTGTAAGGTAGTTTGCATTTAGCGGATAGCGAGTTCAGCTGTGTAGGAAAAACCTGTTTGGCTCTATTTTTCAGCCATTTTTCTAATACACCAAAAACTAAACTGAGGTTGTCAGTATTTCCTTCTAGAAGAAGGCTCTTATCTGAGCTAGATGGAATAAGAGTAATGCCCGCATGATGGGTCGCTTTATAGGTTATCGTCCAGTATTCATCTATTAAAAGTAACGAAAGCTTAGTGGGAGCAGTTATTTCTATAGGAGTTTGTTGAGCAATAGTGTGTAGACATTTACGAACCCAATCTTTTCTTTGCAGGATGAAATCATGAGCAAGTTGAGTCTTACACCGTTTAGGGAGCACAATGCTCACGTTTCCTTCGGGTGATACTTTGATACGCAAGTACTTTGCTCTAGATGAGCGTACCAGAGTATATTGGCAGTTAACCTTGGGTGATAATTCTAAAGTGTATTTCATCCTTGAAATAAAGTGTGGTTGGTAATGACGTTATTGTAAAGCAAGCTGAGCTGAAGTATGCCCTTGAGCAGCTGCCATGTTCAACCATTTCTGAGATTCAGCTTGGTTTGGATAAACTAAAGAGCCATTTTTAAACATCATTCCTAAACTATATTGTGCATCTGCTAGACCTTGATCGGCAGATCTTTTTAACCAAAGTAATGCTTTTTTAGCACCTGCTTGATTGCGAGCGAATTGTTGATAAAACATGGAGAGTGCGTATTGAGCACGGGGATTTCCTGATTCGGCAGACTTATTTAGCCAGCGATGTGCTTTACTTCTACTCTTTGCAACACCATTTCCATACTGATATCGCATACCTAAATCATATTGGGCATTATTGTCATCCTGGTTAGCTTTAGTAATGAGAGACTGGATAGGGCTGACAGTAGAGGTGGCTTTTATCGCTTTCGCTGTTTGCACTTTTTTCTGTTGAGGTGTGGTAAATGGCATAGCAACGGGAAGAGACGCTTTTTTTACAACAGGCTTGGTTCGTGCAGATGTAGTGATGCTGCTTTTGTTAGTTTTGGTACTTGGCGTGATAGCTGCAATAACGGGAGTAGCTTGTGCCGTCCAAGGTGGAGGTAATTCTTGATAATGAACTGCTTGAACAGGTTGCATTAAGGCATCTTCTGCATTTGATAAGGGGGATAGACAGAGCAGTAAGCTAATAATAAATGGTTTTCTATGTATTTGATTTATTTTTGTAAAATGTGAATTCATTGTGTGCCTTTATTTTTCCAGCTTTATTATTGGGTAGCCCGTTAGTTTGAATAGCTACCATGTCTATTGGTTGTCAATACAGAATTATAGGTCGTCCTGTATGTTGGTTTGTTATTCTTACTTATCTCACAGGGGATTTGATCAGGGCTGTTCAATGCTAATTTTCCGTTGATTTATGAAACTATAATTTACTTGGAGGCGGGACTTAAGTCCCAAAACTTATGTAACGAACACCTCTTTTCAGGACTAAAGTCCCCTCTCCGACTAGCACTGAATAGCCCTGGGGATTTGATACCCTTAATTAGGATATTTATAAAATTGCCAACCGAAAAAAAAATTACAACCAACTATTCGTATTTGAGTGCTTATTAAATAATATAATAGCTCTATATAATAAATTGTAAAGTGTTGCCAGATAAATGATTGATGACCATCATGTTGAAATATAGCTGTTAAATAAATTGAC
>JALXAX010000207.1:0-22151 GCA_026991755.1 Thiotrichaceae bacterium
TTGGTATATCCGCGCTCAGGTATTTTAACTTTGATGATGCTAAGTGGTATGTTTTTTTGCTGGTCATTAATAAGTTTTATTTTATTGAGAAAAGTAGACTCAAATTTTCTAAACTCTGGCAATAGATTATCGCTGCTCATTTTCCGCAAGTGGTCATATTCTGCTGCATTGGGAGCATCTTTTGTATTTTTATATCGGCCATTTATTCCTGTTAGCAAGGCTTCGATGCTGGCTCTAACTTCAATCGTTACATTGCCTTGTTTATTCACCGTTATTTCTATCAGGGCGGGTTTAACCAAGTCGGCATAACTATTGGCTGTGAATACACAGCAGCAGAACAAAATAAACCCTGAGAGATAGTGTCGCACTATAGTCATCCTTATCCTCCGGTCTTTGGGAAAAGCTGCAATGCCAGCACCATCAGGGCGCTGGTGCTGATCCACGAGGCAATAATGCGCACGGCTATAGTCTGCCAGAGCTTTTTACTTAAACTTTCAGAAAGTGCCATGGCATAGAGCAGTAAAAAATATATCCCAACACCACTACCAAATAAAGAGGCTATTAGGGCTTTGCCGACCAGGGTTTCTTGTGCTGAATCTAGCCCCAGTAAAAAACCTGCAAGTAACCCCGTTAGCGCTAATACAGGTGAGGGAAGGGGTAAAGCAGTAATGACTAATAGTCCTATTACTGTGGCGCAAAGCAATAGCAATAAGGTGATATTTTCCATGTTAAGAGATGGCATTAATCCAGTTGTTATCAAGCCGATTATGATTGCTGACAAAAACAGTAGTACTGATTGTTTGTTTTGATTGGGTTGGTGCTGTCCATACCATAGCCCCAGCGCAAGAATAATCAGCACTTGTGCAGGTACTAATAGGGGGTGCAATATACCATTTAGAAAATCACCAATACCTTTGATAGGGCTGTGTGCCAATGCTATATCTGGTAGTAGGGAAAGGATAGTGAAAAATAGAAAGCGTAGTGGGGGTGTCATATATGCAATTATGTACCATGTATGCTGTTTTTTCTATTCTAGAAAAGGGTTATAACTTTATTCAAAACAATCGGTGGTCTATTTTATATAGCGCAAGTATCGCACGTAGAATGTGTTTAGGAGTGTGCATGGAATAACTTGAATAATTATGATTCAGGGGTAAAAGGTTGCTATGCCCTTTGGGTGCAGGTCAGAGTGTTCAGATTATTTCATGCACGTTCCTTAGTTGTTTTTTCAGAGAAATAAGACGCTACTGGATGACTGTAAGTCTTATTAGGCATGATGCTTTTATTTGATTATTCAGATGCTTTGGTATAATTCAATATTAGACACGTACAGGCTAATAAATTTTCTATATTTGGATAATAAAAAAAATGCTAGGCTGTTTTTTTGACAGGCTTATTGCCCTGTTGCATAGTTCGCATAGTGAACACTTCCAAAGTTCGGGGCGAGCAATAAATAATATGGGCGTAACAACTTCATTAGAGCGGAGTTTACTTTCTAGTAACCTAGTTTTAAGTCTCTTTATTCTGGCTATAGGCCTTTCATTTGTAACTTTTGCAACCGCAAAAAATAGCATGGTAAGTAATGCTGCTGACCCTAAAAATACACCTAATGATCAAAAGGCTCAAATAGAGCAGTTATTTCAGTCGGTTATTTCTTCTGATATTCAATCACTTTCGGATTATTTATCTTCGGGCGGGAATAAAGATGTTGTTGGCAGTATGGGTATGACGCCACTCGCGCTAGCGGTTCAAGTCAACAAGAGAAAGGCTATTGATTTGTTCTTGATGAAAGGAGCAAATATTCATACTACGGATAACAACGGCTGGGGTTTGCTGCATTTCGTTTCTTCCATACCTGTAGCGAAAATATTGTTGAAGAAAGGACTTTCATTAGAGGCTGTAGATAATGAAGGAAACACTCCATTACATACGGCAAGTACAAAAGAAATGGCCCAGTTCTTTATTGCTAAAGGCTTGTCTATTAATACCCGAAACACAAAGGGTCGCACTGCTTTACATACAGCTAGTCAGCTTGGAAACACAGAAACCGTTGCTTTTCTTTTGGCAAAAAATGCAGACGTTAATGCGCGTGATCAATATGGGAAAACGCCGCTGTTTTTAGCGGATCAAACGGATGTCGTTAAACTTTTGTTAGATCATCAGGCAGATGTTTCAGTAAGAGATAGTCAAGGTCAAACCATTCTCCACCGCCCATTAGATATAAAAACGATGAGTGCTTTTATTCGTAAAGGTGCTGATGTGAGCGCGCGTGACTTCAAAGGACAAACTCCATTACATGTTGTTGGATTACGAGCATGGGAATCTAAGGACGTGGCTGAGTTATTGCTATCAAAGGGAGCCAATATTGAGGCTAGAGACTTAGCTGGAAATACAGCATTACATAGGATTGAATCGTTAGCAGTGGCTACGTTACTGTTGGATAAAGGTGCACATTTATACGTTAAAAATAATGCAGGAAAGACACCTCTAGAACTCGCCTCAATGCGTTCTAACCAAGCGTTGGTTAATCTGTTTTCTGATCGTTTGGGCGTAGAGAGAATCACAGTAAAAAAGACTGCCATTGAGACTATTGATCGTACAAGTAGCACCGGTAGCCTGCAACAGAAGCTAGATAATGCTATCGCGGAAAAGTTAGCCGAGAAAGAGCAATTACACACAAAACAAACTGCACCGATGGGGCCGCCAAGTCCTAAATATCCAGCGGCATTAGTGATAACGCCCAGATTTGAAGCAGCGGGTTCATTTCACATGGGGAGCGCGCCCGTAAAAATGGATGGAAAGTGGGGCTTAATTGATGCGAAAGGTGAATGGATACTCGCCCCCACCTTCACTGAAATAGGTAAATATACTCAAGAGGGGTTGCTTCCTGTTAAAGCTGCTGATAAATATGGCTATATCGACGCTTCTGGAGCATCCGTGACGGGTTTTATTTATGATGCAGTTAAGGCCTTTTCAGAAGGCTTGGCTGCTGTAAAAATAAAGGATGAGTGGGGTTATATCCTCCCAGATAATAAATGGTATATGAAGCCTGGTTTTGAAGATGCAGGGTCTTTTAAGCAAGGCGTTGCTCCTGTTAAATTTGCAGAGGGTTGGGGTTATGCTTTGCGTGAGTGGGGCGAGGGCGTCACTGGTCAAGATTGGTTGTTAGAGCCTATTTATCAACGCACCTATGAGTTTTCGGAAGGTCACGGAGTGTTTAAGTTAGATAACAAAATGGGGCTTGTGGATACTAAAAAGAATATTTTGATTAAGCCTAAGTATTCGAATATGAAAAAATATTCAGATGGAATGTTACCTGTGTCGCTAAAAACGGGGCAGTGGTTTTATGTTGATAATAAGGATAACGTGGTTATTGATGAGAAATATACGGCTGCGTCTTCTTTCTCAGAAGGTTTGGCTAGTGTTAAAAAGAAGGGTAAATGGGGTTATATTGATAAAAATAATCAGACAATCATCCCTTTCCAATATGACCGTGCTTATGATTTCCATGAGGGTGTAGCTGTTGCAGTGAAAGGTGAAGATCGACTGTTTATTGATAAAACAGGCAAAGTCTTATCTGAAAACTATGCGGATGTGTATCGTGTCACTGAAGGGTATGCGCCCGTTAAAGTGGGTGATAAGTGGGGCTATGTCTTTATTCATACTGCTTCTGCTGTCAAATCTGAGTAGCTGTGAGTGTGTTGAATACTCAGATTTCAGCACTTAATGCCAATACAAGCCTAAACTCTTAGGTCAAAGTAGTTTTGTCGCTACTCACCATCTGCTATTATCCCGCTTTTTATATACTTGGTCATTGTCATGGCACGTCGCCGTAAGCGTATTTCTAAAGAACCTGTTGAAACTTCTATTGAGTCGCTCAGTCATGATGGTCGAGGGGTAGCTCATATTGATGGCAAAGCCGTGTTTATTGATGGTGCATTGCCCGCTGAAAAAGTCGTTTTTCAATATACATCCAAGCGTCGTAAACACGATGAAGGTGTGACTTTAGAGGTGCTAGAAGCATCAGATGATCGAGTAGAGCCTAAGTGTAAGCACTTTGGTCTTTGTGGTGGTTGTAGTTTGCAGCATATGTCGGCTTCTGCACAGATTAAGTATAAACAGCAAGCAATGCTGGATAACCTTAAACATATCGGCAAAGTAGAGCCAGAAGAAGTGTTTGAGCCTATTACCGCAGAGCCTTGGGGCTATCGTAAAAAGGCTCGCTTGGGTGCTAAGTTTGTGTTCAAGAAAGACAAGGTGTTGGTAGGCTTTCGTGAAAAGCGCAATAGCTTTTTGGCAGACCTTGAGCAATGTGAAGTGCTCGACACTGCGGTTGGGCATCACTTAACGGATCTTCAAGCACTTATTACTAGCATGGATGCGAAGCAAAGCATTCCACAGATTGAAGTGTCGATAGGTGATGAGAAAGTGGCGCTGATTTTCCGTCATCTTGAAGGTTTATCGGATGAGGATACGGAGCGCTTAGTTTCGTTTGCAAAGCAAAGTGGCTTCCTTATTTATTTGCAGTCAGGTGGTCCTGATACGGTCACGTTACTTTACCCCGAAGCTTCTGAAGCTGAGTTGTTTTACGAACATCCTGAGTTTAATACACGTGTTGCGTTTGGTCCTCAAGATTTTATTCAAGTAAACACCGATATCAATCGCCAAATGGTTTCTCGCGCTGTGGCTTTGTTAGAGCTAACGGATGAAGATACCGTGTTGGATTTATTCTGTGGTCTGGGTAACTTCACTTTGCCTATTGCAAGAACGGCGAAACATGTGACAGGAGTGGAGGGTGATTTCGTGATGGTCGAGCGCGCCAAACAAATCGCTCGAAGTAATGGCATTGAAAATACCAGCTATCATTTTTGTAATTTGATGGAAGATATGAAAAATGAAAAGTGGCTTAAGCAATCTTACGATAAGGTGTTGTTAGACCCGCCTCGTTTGGGTGCGAAAGAAGTGATTGAATACTTTGGTAAATTGTCACCTAAGCGTATTGTCTACGTGTCTTGCCACCCAGGTACGTTAGCACGTGATGCTGGAGAGCTAGTGAATTCTCATGGTTATAAGTTGCTGGGTGCGGGGGTTATGGATATGTTCCCACATACGGCACATGTTGAGTCGATAGCTGTTTTTGAGAAATAACAGGTTTATTTCTTGCTGAGTCCTTATCCGCGTTTTAGGTTTCTCCCTATAAGAAATCACAATATAAAAGGGTTATATAAAACCCTCTTCATAGTAGCGTAAAATACTTTTATGCATACTTTAAATACACTACCTTTCAATAATCGCTTTGCGACTTTGGGCGAAGACTTTTTCCAGCGCGTGGAACCAACCGCAGTAGAAAAGCCCTTCTTAATACACGTTAATCAGCAAGCTGCTGATCTCATTAATCTCAACATAGAGTCCGAAAACAATGCGGATCTGCTAGCTTATTTTAGTGGTGAAAAAACCTTTGTAGAAGGAGATGCGTTAGCCATGCTGTATTCAGGTCATCAGTTTGGTCACTATGTTTCTCAGCTAGGTGATGGTCGTGCCATTATGTTAGGTGAAACTAATGGTTATGAATTACAACTAAAAGGCTCGGGCCAGACACCCTTTTCGCGTAATGCTGATGGCCGCGCAGTATTGCGTTCTACCATCCGAGAATATCTATGTTCTGAAGCGATGCATGGCTTGGGGATCCCCACTACACGTGCTTTGTGCATGTTGGGTAGCGAAGAAGTCGTACATAGAGAGAGGTTAGAATATGCTTCGGTGATGGTCAGAATGGCTCCTTCGCATGTGCGTTTTGGTAGTTTCGAGGTGTTTTTTCATCGTCGACAGTTTGATTTACTTAAACAACTCGCTGATTTCATGTTGGAAGAGCATTTCCCTGAATGTTTGCAGCAGGAAGAGCCCTATGTGGGATTACTGCAAGAGGTGGTGACTAGAACAGCAAAACTAATGGCACAATGGCAATTAGTCGGTTTTGCCCATGGCGTGATGAACACCGATAATATGTCTATTTTAGGCTTAACGTTGGACTATGGGCCGTTTGGCTTTTTAGATAGTTATAACCCTGATTTCATTGGTAATCATTCAGACCATCAGGGTCGATATGTTTTTCATCAGCAGCCTAATATCGGTTTATGGAATTTAAATATGCTGGCGCAGGCGATGTTGCCATTATTAGAAGCTGACAACCCTGAGTTAGCTGTGGAAAAGGCTAGGGCGGTTTTGCAAAGTTATCAGCCTAGCTATCTCGACGCGTTTAATAGTGGGATGAGTGAAAAGATGGGTTTTTATGCTGGCACTAACAGTAAAGAAGGCGATGCAGAGCTAGCGAATAATTTATTAACGATAATGGCAAAAAACCAAGTCGACTATACGATATTCTTCCGAAAACTTGCTGATTTTAAAGCGTATTCATCTAAAAATGATAGTGAATTGCGTGATTTGTTTCTGGATAGAGAAGCTTTCGATCATTGGGCAGTTGATTATCGTCAGCGTTTGATAGAAGAGGGTAGTGATGATGTGCAAAGAAAGCGGGCAATGAATCAAGTTAATCCTAAGTACATCCTGCGTAACTATATGGCGCAAATAGCTATTGAAAAAGCAGAAGCAGGTGATTATAGCGAAATAGATAAGATGATGAGGCTGTTGCAGACTCCTTTTGATGAGCATCCTGATGCAGAAATTTATGCAGGGCATCCACCAAGTTGGGCAGAACAGATCTCAGTGAGTTGTTCTTCTTAGATGTTGGTTTAGAGAGATAGGGGGGTATTTACTATTCTACATATAGCGTATCACTTTATAGCGCCTGCTCTAGTGTCAGGGTTGTTCTTTCGTCAGCAGTTTTGGAAAAGCTATGGGTTGATGATGGTAACTATGTTGGTGGATATTGATCATCTGTTAACTACTCCTATCTACGACCCATTGCGTTGTAGTATCAACTTCCATCCACTTCATCAGTTTTTGCCTATTGGCTTATATGTGGTTTTAAGTTTTATTCCAAAAACACGATGGATTGGAATAGGGTTGGTGATCCATATGCTGTTAGATAGCTTTGATTGCTATCAGCATGTGGGTGTTTGGTACACGGCAGTATAGTTTTTTGGGGAGGGAATGGAAACAGGGCATGAGCTCCTGTTTCCAGAAAAAAGGGTGTTGGTGGTGCTCTAAAGCTGGTGCTTGTTACAAGCTGTTAACGTGTTACGAAGTAACATGGCAACCGTCATAGGGCCAACGCCGCCTGGAACAGGGGTGATCCACTTTGCTCTTTCGGCAGCGGCTTCAAATTCCACATCGCCTGCAAGTTTGCCATTCTCAAGTCTGTTAATGCCAACATCAATGACTGTTGCACCTTCTTTAATCCACTCGCCTTTTACCAAGCCAGGTTTTCCCGCAGCAGCGATGACGATATCGGCCTGTTTTACCAAAGCACTTGTATCCGCAGTGAAGCGATGACAAACCGTTACAGTTGCCCCCGCTAATAACAGTTCCATCGTCATGGGGCGGCCAACAATATTGGATGCACCAACAATAACGGCATGCCTTCCTTTATAGGCTTCGCCAGTCGTGTCTAGTAAATGCATTACACCGTAGGGTGTGCAAGGTCGTAGAGCAGGAATGCGCAGAGTTAATTTACCTATATTCTCAGGATGGAAGCCATCCACATCTTTATCAGGATGAATTTGTTCAATGACTAGTTGCGTATCAATATGCTCAGGCAAGGGCAGTTGTACCAGAATACCATCTATTTCTGTATTGTTATTTAACTCATCAATAATACTCAGTAACTCATGCTGTGTAGTGTTAGCGGGGAGGTCATAAGAGATGGAGTAAACTCCCGCTTCTTCACAAGCTTTACGTTTATGACTCACATAAACCTGAGAGGCAGGGTTGTCTCCAATCAGGATAACGGCAAGCCCAGGAGCGCGTTTATTTAAAGCAAGGCGCTCATCTACTTTTATTTTTATATCAGCACGTACTTCGGCTGCTATTTTTTTTCCATCAATAATCTGTGCGGGCATGGGTTAAAAGTCCTTATGTGGATAGGGTTGTAGAATAACTTTGGCATGAACTAATCACTACAAAATTCAGTCTGTATTTTGGCATGATGAGAAACACATAGAAAGTCTTGACGACACGAAATTTCACACGTATTATCGCGCTTCTGTTTGGCATGACCGCTTTTTATTAAGCAGTAAGAACCAGTCGGGGTATAGCGCAGTCTGGTAGCGCGCCTGCTTTGGGTGCAGGATGTCGGGAGTTCGAATCTCTCTACCCCGACCATTTTTATGGTCACACAAGCAAAAAGCTAAGAGATGCGCCTGTAGCTCAACTGGATAGAGCAACAGCCTTCTAAGCCGTAGGTTGCAGGTTCGAGTCCTGCCAGGCGCGCCATTCTTAATGAATGCTTTAAGACTAGGGCGTTGTTAGGCAACTTAGTTAGTTATAGATTAATGAACACATATTGGTGGGTGTAGCTCAGTTGGTAGAGCCCCGGATTGTGATTCCGGTTGTCGTGGGTTCAAGTCCCATCATCCACCCCAATTTTTGACATCATTGCCGTTCTGTTGCTAATGAAGTCTAAAAATTCAAAGGTTATAAATTGCAACATATTAAGCCAGCTTTTTTCTTGGTTAAACGATAGTAGCAATGTATAATCGCCCAGCTTTAGTAGCTAGAGAATAGCTAAACAAGTAAACACAGGTGCAAACCTGTTGTCACAGATATGCGAGAGTGGCGGAATTGGTAGACGCGCTGGATTTAGGTTCCAGTGTCGCAAGACGTGAGAGTTCGAGTCTCTCCTTTCGCACCATTATTTTTTACCCCATGTTTTTTTCGAGGTGATTGCTTACCAAGCAACGCCTTATGATGTTAGAGGTTTTTACACATGCAAGTTTCAGTCGAGTCGACAGGTGATATCGAACGTAAATTAATCGTTGAAGTTCCTGCGGAACGTGTTGATCAGGAAGTTGAGAAGCGTTTAAAAGATATGCGTGGCAAAGTTCGTCTTGACGGCTTTCGCCCCGGCAAAGTACCTGTCAGTGTCATCAAAGAAAAATATGGCTCAGCTGTACATCAAGAAGTGGTGGGTGATGTTATCCAACAAACGCTTTATGAAGCAGCTACTCAAGAAGACTTGCGCCTGGCGGGTGCACCCTCAAACGTTACTCCTGATACAATGACTATAGGTGAGCCACTTAAGTATACGGCTACCGTTGAAGTGTATCCTGAAATTGAAATCGGAGCGCTAGATACGATCGAAATCACTCGCCAATCTACTGATATCACTGATGCCGATATTGATAAAATGATTGAAGTGTTGCGTAATCAACAAAAAGAATGGAAAGAAACCGATGCTGCTGCAGCTGATGGTAACCAAGTGGTACTAAGCTTTGACGGTAGTATTGATGGTGAACCATTTGAAGGCGGTAAAGCTGAAGACTTCACCATGGAAGTTGGAAGAGGTCAGATGATTCCTGATTTTGAAAAAGCAGTTATCGGTATGAAAGCAGGCGATGAAAAAGATGCTGATGTGTCTTTCCCTGATGACTATCAAGCTGAAAACCTAAAAGGTAAGACGGTTCAGTTTAACCTTAAAGTTTCATCCGTTAACGAATCTGTTCTGCCGGAAGTGGATGATGAATTCTACAAGAAGTTTGGTGTAGATAATGGTTCAGAAGATGATTTTAGAGCAGAAGTTAAAAAGAATATGGAGCGTGAGCTTGCGCAAACATTAAAAGCTCGCGTCAAGCAAAGCGTAATGGATGGCTTAAGTGCTACCCATGAAGTAGCAGCGCCTTCTTCTCTAGTTTCTGAAGAGATCAAGCAAATGCGTACTGAAATGTCTCAGAATGGTGGTTATGATGCAACTACATTGCCAGAAGAGATGTTCAAGAGCCAAGCTGAGCGTCGTGTTAAGTTAGGCTTGATCGTTGGTGAGATCATCAAGCAAAATAATCTTGAAAAAGATCAAGATCGTATTGATGCGATGCTTAATGAGCTATCCGCATCCTATGAAGATCCATCATCAGTGATTGAATATTATAAAAGTAACCCACAAGCTATGCAGACGGTAGAAGCGGCTGTATTAGAAGAGATGATTGTCGACTGGGTACTTGATCAAGCTAAAGTGACTGATGAAATTACTGATTTTGATAGTATCATGAACCCTGATAAGGCTGAGCAAGAAGCGGCTTAATCTGAATTGTCGATGCTGATTGAATCATAAAGGAAAAATAATAGAGGTTAATTGTGAATAATAATAATGATATAGAAACAAAAGCATTGAATCTGATTCCCATGGTTGTTGAGCAAACTTCCAGAGGTGAGCGCTCTTACGATATCTATTCACGTCTTTTAAAAGAGCGTGTTATTTTTCTCGTAGGGCCTGTTGAAGATCATATGGCTAACTTAATTGTTGCCCAATTGTTGTTCCTTGAATCTGAAAATCCAGATAAAGATATACATCTTTATATTAATTCACCAGGTGGTGTGGTGACATCAGGGATGTCTATCTACGATACTATGCAGTTTATTAAACCTGATGTAAGTACTCTGTGTATTGGTCAAGCTGCTAGCATGGGCGCGGTATTGTTGGCAGGTGGTGCGGCAGGTAAGCGTTTTATCCTTCCTCATTCTCGTGTAATGATTCATCAGCCTTTAGGTGGCTTCCAGGGGCAGGCGTCAGATATTGATATTCATGCTCGTGAGATTCTAAAAATCCGCTCAGAGCTTAATAGAGTGTTGGCTCACCATACGGGTCAAGACCTTGAAACTATCGAAAAAGATACTGATCGTGATAACTTCATGGATGCAGAAACTGCTAAAGCTTATGGTTTAGTAGATGAGGTCTTAGATACACGCGGTTAATCATCTATTATTTCCCCCTGAACTCATGCTTCAATGCGGATGATAGGGAATAAGAGTTCGGTTAGCACGGGATTTAAAAATCTCTGTTTCACTTTTCGTTTAGTGAGTATGCTGTACTCAATTATACTTTAGTGCAAGCGGTCATTTTTTAAACCCACAATAAATCAATATCTTATTCCTGTGCTGTAGTGAAGTCTCGAATGCAGGTTCTAGTTTGTAGGCTGATTCTCAGCCACAAGCTAGAAGTTTTAGCCCGCTTAATTTCAATTCCATGTTTAGTGTTCTTCGCACTTTCCCTTCCTCAGTTTATTTTCCAATAGGCGGCTTTAGCCCGCACGGATGTGCGATAGCCCGTGGTTAAAACCACCGTCTTTTAGACGCTTTCTCTTTCAGTCGGCGGTTTAGTCCGCCGATAGAGCGATGTATCATCGCTCAAACCCACCAGCTTGAGCTGGTGGTTGTTTAGTAATACTGAATCTATTTACATTCCTCTAGCGTAATCAATGTCTAGATACGTGATTTTAGTTGCATTGATATATTACCTACTAAATATGATATAACTACTAATCCCTCGCATTTACGGTATATAATGCTGTAGTGTTTTAATCAGCAATAAAAGCGAAATAATGAGGTTTCTGAATGAGTAAAGATAGCAAAGGTGGGTCGGATAATAGTAAATTACTCTATTGTTCATTCTGTGGGAAAAGTCAGCACGAAGTGCGAAAGCTAATTGCTGGGCCTTCTGTCTTCGTCTGTGATGAGTGTGTTGATTTATGTAATGACATCATTCGTGAAGAAATGCAGGTTCAATCTACAGAAAGTGAAAACTCCCTCCCGATCCCTGCTGAAATTAAGGAATTTCTTGATGATTATGTGATTGGTCAAGCTGATGCAAAAAAAGTCTTGGCTGTAGCCGTCTATAACCATTATAAGCGTATGCAGAGTAACAAGAGTAGCGACGACGTTGAGTTATCAAAAAGTAATATTTTACTCATTGGGCCGACGGGAAGTGGTAAAACACTATTAGCTGAAACATTAGCTCGTATGTTGAATGTGCCTTTTACTATTGCGGATGCAACCACATTAACCGAAGCAGGTTATGTGGGTGAGGACGTAGAAAACATCATCCAAAAACTATTACAGAAATGTGATTATGATGTTGAAAAAGCAGAGACGGGTATTGTTTATATTGACGAGATCGATAAAATTTCGCGTAAAGCAGATAATCCATCCATTACGCGTGATGTATCGGGTGAAGGCGTGCAGCAAGCTTTGTTGAAGTTGATTGAAGGTACAATGGCTTCAATACCTCCTCAAGGTGGTAGAAAACACCCTCAGCAAGAGTTCTTGCAAGTAAATACTAAAAACATCCTATTTATTTGCGGTGGTGCTTTCTCTGGTTTAGACAAAGTTATTCAAGACCGTACCGAGAAAAGTGGTATCGGTTTCGGCGCTATTGTAAAAGAAGTTGATGATGCTAAAGCTTTTGGTGAAGTGATCAAGGATATCGAAGCGGATGACTTAGTGCGTTACGGCCTTATTCCTGAGTTTGTAGGTCGTTTACCTGTCATTGCAACTTTGGAAGAGTTGGATGAAGATGCATTGGTTAAAATTCTTACGCTGCCTAAAAATGCATTGACTAAACAATACTCAATGCTATTTGAGATGGAAGATGCTGAACTAGACTTTAGAGTAGATGCTTTACATGCTATTGCCAAGAAAGCCATGAAGCGAAAAACGGGCGCTCGTGGTTTACGTACCATTATGGAAGGTATCTTGCTCGACACAATGTATGATATTCCATCAGAGGAAGGTGTTTCTAAAGTTGTTGTTGATGAAGCTGTTGTCAATGGTGAGGCTCAGCCTTACCTTATCTATGAGAATGTTGATAAGAAAGCAGCGGCATCTTGATTAGACTCTGTATGCTCAGTTGAGTTTCTATGACTTAGCTGAGTTACCGCAGATTGCTTGCTGGGTTTATATAAATCTAGCATTTTCTGATTCGGATAAGTGACTGATACTTGATCAGAGTGATTTACGTTTATAAGTGATCATTGCCATTGCATTCAAAAAAACAGACCTTATATACTTTCACTTAATACAAGTTTTCTTTAGAACCTCAAAAGTGGTTCTATTGGGCTCCATTGTTACTATGAGATTTTTGTATGTAATCCTTTAAGGAATCTCTATTAATTCTGGTCGGAGTTGCTGTGACTTAGTTGAGCTTGGCGAAACTAAGCAGGTTCTAACCTCAGCAAAACGAACATGATTACTAAAGATGTCCTTAAGATACAAAATCTCACTACATTAATTAGAGGTTGTAATGTCAGACTCCATAGATAATTTCACCATCCAGCTAAGTGACGTTCCTGTCCTTACTCTTCGTGATGTCGTCGTTTATCCCGACATGGTTATTCCTCTTTTTGTGGGACGTGCGAAGTCTATCAATGCTCTAGATGTTGCGATGGAAAGCAATAAGCAGATTTTGTTGGTAACGCAGAAAAATGCGGATGTAGATGATCCTAAAATTGATGATCTGTTTGATGTTGGAACAATGGCTACCATCTTGCAGTTATTAAAACTCCCTGATGGTACCTTGAAAGTTTTAGTAGAAGGCGCTAAGCGTGTTGAACTTATTGCTTTAAATGAACAAAAAGATTATTACACTGCTGATACGCTCCCTCTAGAAGATGAAGAGATATACGATGTGCGAAAAGTAGAAGTCTATGAGCGCACGTTAGTTTCGTTGTTTGAAAAATACGTTAAATTAAATAAGAAAACTCCGCCTGAAATTCTCACATCCTTATCTGGAATTGATGACCCAATTCGTCTTGCCGACACAATCGCGGCTCATTTGTCATTAAAAGTAACAGACAAGCAAATCATTCTGGAAATCCCCGATATTGAAACTCGTTTAATACACCTTATTGAACAAGTTGAGAGCGAAATAGACCTATTAAAAGTTGAGCGTCGTATTCGTGGTAATGTAAAAATCCAAATGGAAAAAAGCCAGCGTGAGTACTACTTGAATGAGCAAATGAAGGCCATTCAAAAAGAGCTAGGTGATATTGATGAAGCACCTAGTAATGAGCTAGAAGAGTACGAAGCGAAAATAAAAAAAGCGGGTATGCCTAAAGAGGCTAAAGAAAAGGCAACAACAGAGCTAAATAAGCTTAAAATGATGTCGCCTATGTCGGCTGAAGCAACGGTTGCTCGTAACTATATTGATTGGTTAGTTAAAGTCCCATGGAAGAAGAAATCACGAGTTTCACATAATCTTGAGAAAGCTGAAGATGTCTTAAATGAAGATCATTTTGGTTTAGAAGAAATCAAAGAAAGAATCCTTGAATACTTAGCTGTCCAGCAACGTGTAAAAGCACTTAAAGGCCCGATTTTATGTTTAGTTGGTCCTCCTGGTGTGGGAAAGACCTCTCTAGGCCAATCTATCGCACGTGCTACGAGTAGAAAATACACCAGAATGGCGCTTGGCGGAGTAAGGGACGAGGCGGAGATCAGAGGTCATCGTCGTACCTATATTGGTGCGTTGCCTGGGAAAATAGTGCAGAACTTATCTCGTGTTAATACCCGAAACCCCTTATTCCTATTAGATGAAATAGACAAAATGTCGACAGACTTTAGGGGAGATCCTTCATCAGCGATGCTTGAAGTATTAGACCCTGAACAAAATAGTACCTTTGCCGATCATTATCTTGAAGTGGATTTTGATTTGTCAGATGTCATGTTTGTAGCTACTGCTAATACCATGAATATCCCAGGTCCTTTACTGGATAGAATGGAAGTTATTCGTATCCCTGGTTATACAGAAGATGAGAAAGTTAACATAGCAAAGAACTACTTAGTGCCGAAACAATATAAAACTAATGGTGTTAAGAAAGGCGAGATGAGTATCAGTGATGGTGCTATTTTAGCTATTGTTCGTCACTATACGCGTGAAGCGGGTGTGCGAAACCTTGATCGTGAAATTTCAAAAATATGCCGTAAAGTTATCAAGGATCATCTGCTTACTAAGAGTAAGAAGTCCAGTATAACGGTTCGTAATATTGAAAAATACTTGGGTGTTCAGCGCTTTGATTATGGCAAAGCGGATAAGAAGAACCAAGTTGGGCAGGTTACTGGTTTGGCATGGACTTCTGTAGGTGGTGAGTTACTTACCATTGAAAGTGTCGTTGTGCCTGGTAATGGTGCAATGCGGGCAACGGGTAGTCTCGGGCAAGTGATGAAAGAATCTATTCATGCCTCTGAAACGGTAGTGAAGAATCGAGCAAAGCAGTTGGGTATTACGCGTAGCTTCATCAAGAAGCATAATATGCATATCCATGTGCCTGAAGGGGCAACACCGAAAGACGGCCCTAGTGCGGGTGTAGGTATGGTTACTGCTATTGTATCTGCGATGACAGACATTCCAGTACGCGCAAATGTCGCCATGACCGGTGAGATTACATTGAGAGGTGAGGTGCTTCCTATTGGTGGTCTTAAAGAGAAGTTATTAGCTGCTCATCGTGGCGGGATAACGACTGTATTGATTCCTCAAGATAATGAGAAGGATCTTGCTGAAGTTCCTGATAATGTTAAAAAGGGCTTAGATATAAAGCCTGTTAGGTGGATTGATGAAGTGTTGGAACTCGCGCTTGAGCGTGCGACAACACCATTAACGGACTCAGAAGATAAAGAAGATGATGCCGAGGATGCTAAATTACAGACTCATGATGATGATAGCTCGGACGATACTGAAGAGTCAGTTAGAAAACACTAAGCTGTCATTATTTAGTTGTCGAAGTTATTCCATACACGTTCCTAAACGACAGCTTAAGCTTACCAACGATAGTTAAGTGTGTGGGGTCGTAGGCTCGGATGTACGCATCAAATGTATTACATCTTGATGTGTACACCATCACTTAAGGAAACTCTGAACAAGTTATGCATCGTTTTTCTGAGGCTAGAATTCGCCAGTTTTTTTCTATTAAAGTGACCAGTAGCTACGGTTATTGCTAACTTTTCTATCAAAAATATGACAAACTCTATCTGCAGAAGCTTCTAAGTTTCGCTAAAGTTCAGCTAAGTCACAGAATTCCGATCAGACTTATTCAGAGTTCCTTAAGGAGTTTCTGATTAAATCTAGTTAGTTTTTACTAGTATGGAATAATTGAACTTGTTCAGTGGTTCTTTAACTCTACATTTGTTAGATACCTACTACCCATACAGATGATCTATACATAGTCTCTTCTTTTCCCCTCCAAGCACAACGCTTTGATTAGAAGTAGTCACAGATATGATTAAGAACATAGTTAACCAACCTTCTTAGTGAGACTTTTGCACGAAAGATATGACGGATATTGCAAGCTAAATAATTGAGTTGACCGTTTTGATAAAACGGCAGGCTCACTAAAAATGGCTTGAATTCCCCTATTTCTGCTAAAAATTCGGCCAATAGCTCGGCTATTACCTTCTTTTTTTGCAGAAATAGATGAAATTACACTCATTTCTCTCGCCATTCTTTTATGCAAAGGTCTCTTAGTTGTTAATTAATTCGAGTAATCTTTTCATTAATTATCTTCTATGACCTATAAGCTAATCTTTTTATGAGTATTTGTGGATGATATAAGCTTATGGTTTATATTTATTCTTGAAAAACTAAAATCGCTGTTTATTTCTACACATATTAGAAAAAGCGCCTAAAAATCACTATTTAATGTTGATTATCTGTTGACAGTTTTCATAGACCACTGGTATAAATGTCCCGCGTTTATCTGTTAGCACAGATAACCTATCTAAAAACTAACAACTGATGTTTTTTTACACACATTGGATTTTTAATCGAAGGATGGAAATAAATGAACAAATCACAACTAATTGACGCAGTAGCGGCTAAATCGGGTTTGACCAAAGCTGATACTGAAAAATCATTCAAAGCTTTTGTTGAAACTATCTCTGAGCAGATGGGCAACGGTGAGCAAATCACATTAATCGGCTTTGGTACTTTCTTAGTACGTGACCGCAAAGCACGTACAGGTCGTAATCCTCGTACTGGTGAAACTATCCAAATCGCAGCATCTAAAGTTCCAGCATTCAAAGCAGGAAAAGCTCTTAAAGATGCAGTAAACAAGTAAAATTTGTTTCCATCCAGAGTAGGTATTTGCTTCCAGTTATATAATGCTTTTTGCATCTATTCTGGGTGATAAAACAAATGTAGTTTTGTTGACTTTTTGTCATAAAAATTGCAGCAGTAATTTTTTTAGAAATAATGTGAATAAATGGCTTTTAATGCTGGTAATCTGAAATAAGATCATTTAATATTCGCATCCTCGCTGAAACGAGCAGCGGGTGATTAGCTCAGTTGGTAGAGCGTCGCCCTTACAAGGCGAATGTCGGGAGTTCAAATCTCTCATCACCCACCATATGTGGAGCGGTAGTTCAGCTGGTTAGAATATCGGCCTGTCACGCCGAGGGTCGCGGGTTCGAATCCCGTCCGCTCCGCCACTATACTGAAAAGGACGCTTTAAGCGTCCTTTTTTTTTGCCGTTTTTTTTGTGCTTTAGTTAGAACAACTTTAGCCATAGAAAGACGTGTAGAATATTGCGACTATATAACATTGCCTTTTGGCTTACTTAATTTCGATTGGCAAAGGATTACAGCTTTCTTTGCTTGATAGTTAGGCATTCCTGTATAATGTCTAACGTTATTTTTAACTACTTCATTTTAACTACTTCATTTTAACTACTTCTCAATGTAAGAATAATAACTATGCTTCAATCTATACATGATAACGCAAAGGGATGGATAGCTTATGCCATCGTTGGTTTAATTAGCGTGCCTTTCGCTTTATGGGGAATCCAAGAATATATTGGTGGTAACAATAAAAACATCGTTGCAGTTGTGAACGGTGAGGATATTGAGTTACAGGCAGTGCAAAACGAAGTGGCTCAACAGCGCCAGCGTATTGCACAAATGTTTGGTAAAATCCCACCAGGCTTTGATGAAAAGACAATGAGAAAGTCAGCCCTTGAAAGTCTCATTGATCAAACATTGCTAAAGCAGCACGCGAAAGAGCAAGGCTATCGAGCTAGCAATCAGGAAGTATTTGACTTGATCAAAACCATTCCTCAGTTTCAGAAAGATGGTGCTTTTGACAAAGATACCTATCACTCAGTCATGGCATCCCAAGGTCGCAGTGCGGCCTCTTTCGAACAGCAGTTAAGAAACTCTCTATCTGATGATCAATTCCGTAATGCGATCGCAGATACAGCTTTCTTGGCAAAATCAGAAATGGAGTTGTATCAATCATTAAGTCAGCAAAAGCGTGATATTGAAGTGTATACACTTAAAGTTGAGGATGTAATGAAAGACATCGTTGTCAGTGATGAGATGATAAAAGTCGAATATGATAAAAACCCTCAAGCCTATCAAACCGATGAAATGGCAAAAATTGCTTATGTTGAGCTGAAAAAAGCGGACATCAGTAAAACGATAGAAGTAACGGATGAGCTTCTGCAGGCTTATTATGAAGAGAATGCAGGTAACTATTCTGAAAAACCTAAGTTTAAGATGAGCCACATTAAAGTAAATGTTAGTGATGCTCAAAATGAAGAACAAGCAGAAGCCAAAGCGAATGCACTTTACTCCGAAATTTCATCTGGTAGCGCAAGCTTTGAAGACGTAGCGGCTCGTACAGGAGACGATACGTTATTTGTAGAGTTGGGTGAGGCTATAGGCTTTCTCGACAAAGGCTCTAAAGACCCAGCTATGGCTCTTATAGAAGAAGCTGTTTTTGCAGCTAAAGCAGGGGACGTTATAGAGCCTGTTAAAACACCTGCTGGTTATGAAATCATAAAAGTACTCGACTTAGTTGAAGGAAAACAGAAAACCTTTGCTGGTGCTAAAGATCAAGTAAAAAAGGAATATATCAACGATAAAACAAGTACCCGTTATGAAGATTTGTTTGAGTTGTTGCGTACCTCATCTTTTGAGAATGATGGCAGTTTAGAGCCTGCGGCATCAGCAGTAGGCGCTGAGATTAAAACATCTGATTTCTTTAGTCGCAAAGGCGGTAATGATCCGATAACGACTAATCCGAATATTATTTCAGCTACTTTTAGCCCTGAGGTATTAAGTCAGGGGCTTAACTCTGCTGTTATTGAGTTGTCAGGCTCTCATGCTATCGTATTGAGGTCTGATGGTCATAAATCACCTGAATTAAAGACACTTGCAGATGTACATGATCAAATTGCTGAGAAACTGAAGAAACAGCTAGCCAGTGAGAAGGTTAAAGAGCAAGGTGATAAATTATTGGCAGCTGTCAAAGCCTCGGGTAACTGGAGTACGGTTAGTGATGCATCCACTATTGTTAAGTATGCTGCAATCAGTAGAAATGACGATAAAGTGCCACCACATATTACATCTAAAACATTCCAGATGAGTCTTCCTAAAGCGGATAAAGCTACTTATGCTAATGTAAATGATAGAAAGGGTGACTATTCGATCATTGCATTGACAGCAGTTAACGATGGGGATGTAAAAATTGATGAAGTGAGTGCTTCAGAGTACTCATCGTATATCGGCAATCGTCTACAAGTGGCAACGCTAAAAGCACTACGTGAAAAGGCAGAAGTTGAAGTTAACGCTCGGCAGCTAGACGCAGAATAGCCCGGGTTTTGGCGGATTTAGTTAGTTGATGCTGATTCCGTGCTCAGTCTATGAATGTCGGGCAAGTTGTGTAACAACAAGGACTGGCTTGGAGCAACTAAAACTGCTCCACATCCAGGTGATCTACCTCATCCATAAGGCTACATAATGCCCCAAACCAGCTACTCGCAAGTCTAGTTTAGAATATGTATTTTATCTGCACTAATTCTAAACATAATTTATTGGATGTCTGTGAATATATTACTTAAAGCACTTGGCTGTCGTCTTAATGAAGCTGAGTTAGAACAGTGGGCTAGAAGTTTTCAGAGCCATGGTCATCATATTGTTGCGGACACTGATGATGCGGATATTATCATTATTAATTCTTGCGCAGTAACTAACGACGCGGGTAAAAAATCACGGCAATTACTCAGCCGCTTATACCGAACAAACCCTGAAGCTCATCTTGTCGTGACGGGTTGTTATGCATCCCTTAACCTAGATGAAGTGGCAGATACTTTAGGTGTTGATCTAGTAGTTTCTAATGCAGATAAAGATAAACTTCCTAAGTTGGTGTTGGATAAGTTTGCGATAAGAACAATGCCGCTAATGGCCATGGAGCCAGGTGAGACTTCTTTGTTTTTACGAGGTCGTAATCGCGCTTTTATCAAAATTCAGGATGGATGTCGTTATCGCTGTACCTACTGCATCGTAACCATTGCCCGAGGTGATGAGCGAAGTCGTAGTGATAAGGATATTATTGACGAGATTAATGCTTTCAGCGAACAAGGTATTCAAGAAATAGTCTTAACAGGAGTGCATGTCGGTGGCTATGGTAGTGATATATCCACTTCACTCGCGCAATTAGTCACTTCGATACTTGAAAATACGGATATTCCCAGAATACGCTTCGCTTCAGTTGAGCCATGGGATTTACCTGAGGACTTTTTCTCCTTATTTTCTAATACACGTCTAATGCCACATATGCATTTACCTATTCAAAGTGGTGTGAACTCAGTGTTACGGCGTATGTCTAGACGTTGTAAGACGGATGAGTTTAAAAGTTTAGTCGAACAGGCACGCCGGAGTGTTAGTGGTTTTAATGTGACGACTGACATCATTGTTGGTTTTCCTGGCGAGACTGAGGATGAGTGGCAGCAAACGATGGAATACATTGAATCCGTAGGCTTTGGGCATATGCATGTCTTTTCATATTCAGCGCGCGAGGGCACTAAGGCCACTAGTCTTGCAAACCCTGTCCCTAATGCAATAAAAAAGCAACGTAGCCTCCAAATGAGAACCTTGGCAGATACAATGAAGGCCTCCTTTTATTCTCAACTAGTGGGGGTGGAGTCACAAGTACTGTGGGAAAAAGCTCGAGCCAATCAAGCGGGTAATCTTGTTTTCCATGGATATACCCCTAACTATGTAAGAGTACAAACGGAAGTGGTGTCTGATAATAGTAGTGCTAATCTTGAGAACAACATTACATCAGTGCAGATCGAGAGATTTGATGATGAGACTTCAATGCTATACGGTCAGTCTTTAAGGAATTCTGATTAAGTCAGGTGGAATTTCAGCGTCGAGAAAACTGCTCTTAACTTGATCAGAGATTCCCTAAGGCTTGTAGATTAAATTTGATGAACTTGGCTTATTGGATGAGGCGAATAGTCGTTTTGCATTCGCTTTAGTCATTTGCAAGCAAAGCACTAAATATTTAACGATTTCAATAAGGTCAGGTTATGATGTTCATGGGATTTGCAGGAGCTTCTTAGATCCCGGACAGCCTTCTAGCACTCCATGTAAATAAAGTTAAGGTGTAATCATGAAAAAAATACTTATCTCATTCTTGTTAGCTCTTTCTCTAACAGCCTGCGGTGATAAATCCTTAACACCTAATGAGGTTGCTGAACAATTTTGGCAATCTGCACAGCAAGGGAAACTTGAGTCAGCTAAGCAATTAGTAAGTTGGCAAACAGTAGGCTATCTCAAATACTTCAGGGATGATAAATTTACTATAAAGCGTGTTGAATTTGGTGAATCAACGGCTCAGGATGAGCGGGTTGAGATTGATACCATCCTTATTATAGAGAAGAAGCAGGGAAGTGATGTTCGTTTACCTACTAAAACAGTGTTGATAAAAACGGAAAATGTCTGGCGTGTACAGCTAAAACAAACTCTGGCTGCGGTGATTAATCAGACGATCAATGCAGCGGCAAACCAGTTTAACAGAATGATACAAGAAGGCATGTCAGAGCTTAACAAGGCATTGTCAGGATCTATCAATGAGATTTCTCAATCTCTGGAAGAAGGTGCTAAAGAACTGGGTCAAACGCTTGAGGGGAACGCTAAGCAGTTTGGCGATTCACTCAATCAACTGCAACAAGAGCTTGAGAAAAACATACCCAAAGATACAAAGAGTGAATAGACGTATTAGTTATTAACTAGCTTTATCTTAGTTGATTCTAAAAGGCTCTTAGCTTGTGCATCAATTAAATGTAGATATATTTCTGTCTCTTTAAGGAAGCTCTGATCAACCCATGATTCGTTTTTCTGAGGCTAGAATCCGCCAGTTTTTCGCTATAAAAGTGACCAATAGCTACGGCTATTGCTAACTTTTCTATCAAAAACCTGACAAATTATAT
>JALXAX010000207.1:22161-31887 GCA_026991755.1 Thiotrichaceae bacterium
AATTCCGATCAGAGTTAATCAGAGATTCCTTAAGGATCTCTATTAATTGATGGTTCGCTTTACTGAGGCTAGAATCTGCTAACTTTTCTATCAAAAATCTAACAAATTCTATCTGCTGAAGCTTCTAAGTGTCGCTTAAGCCCAGCTAAGTCACAGCTACTTCGACTAGAATTAATAGAGATACCCTCAAAAGTCTAGACCTTTCAAAGTTCGCTTGTGTGATATACGAGCAAACTAAGCATGATTGTCATTTTTGCACTTCTTGTGTGTGACTTCTAAGTATCTATTCAAAAAGAAATTACTGTTTGTTTGATAGATAAAGTTTGATAAGTAACCGTGCTAGCAAGTTATAAAGCCACTAATCATGTAAAAATATAATAAATTTTTCATATTTGTTATATAATTGTATTCATCTTCTTATAAACTACTTTAGGTGTGTATCGTGGCTGGACCTAAGCTGAATAAATTAAAACGAGTTAGCTTGCAGCAAACCAGTGTGCTTTTCTTTTCTGGTGTCGCTGCAATCGTATTTCTGGCGCTCATTACTTATAACCAACAAGACTGTGGTTTCTTTCGTTATGATCAACAATGTATAACGACGAATAAAGCTGGCAGTATTGGTGCATACCTATCGGATTTCCTGTTTAGGTTTTTTGGTTATTTAGCGTTTTTAATTCCCATGGGGATGATTGTTGTGGGCATTGTGATGTTTCGCTTTCCCCATAAGAAAAATCCGAATAACCCGCGAGGTGGTATTAATGCCTGGCTCTCAATGGCAGGTATGGCGGTCGCACTTATAGCAGGAACCGGTCTTGCAACGCTGTTATGGCCCGATGCTGATTTGCCGTATAGAGGCGGCGGTTTATTAGGTATTGGGATTGCGAAAATTGCTAGATCATTATTTGGTGATTATGGTTCTACACTGATCTTATTATCAATGTTTTTTGCAGGAATGACCTTATTTGCTGATATAAAATGGGGTAGCTTGGTCGAAGTAATTGGGGATAAAGTATTATCAATATTCGAGTATTTAGTCCATAGCGATGAGCCTAGTGAAGCACTTGCAACGGATGCTTCCGCAGAAATGGTGCCCGTTGAGGAAGTTAAAGAAGACAAATCGCTATTTAAGAAAAGCTCGGTTGCATTGACAGGTGTGGGTGCTGGAGCGGTCGGAGCATTTCAGTGGGCGAAGAATAAAAGTAAAGCTGCGATTAGCGAAGCTAAACATAAAATAGCACCTACAGAAATAGGTGATGATGAAGATGATGCGCTGTTGAAAGACGTCAAAGATAAACGCTATGACGCAAATTCTGCTGATAATGCTAATCAGGTTTCATCGGGGCAATTAAGTACCCCGCCTGCTTTTGATGCACAACCCATGAATGAAGGCCTCATGCCTGTCGCAGCAGGGACTGCACCGCTATCATCAGCGGCTAAAGCCGTAGCCCCACAGCCTGTAAATACAACGATGCAGGATAGAAAAACGCCGTCAATAAATAAAGTAGTTTCATTGCCTCCTCTTAGTTTACTCAGCCCACCACCCGCTGATCAAGGAAAGTATAATCCAGAACATCTGGATATGATGGCCAATAAAATAATAGAAGCACTAGGCCATTTTGGTGTGCGTGAAGTGAGTGTCGAAAACTGGTATCCAGGCCCCGTCATTACACGTTACGAGTTACAACTTAATGCGAGTACTAAAGTAAGTAAAGTCACTAATCTTGCTAAAGACTTGGCACGTAATTTAGGTGTGCATAGTGTAAGAATAGTGGAAGTTATTCCTGGTAAAACCACCATCGGACTCGAAGTACCGAATGAAAAAAGAGACATGGTGACGATAGGCAGTGTGTTGGAATCGAAACTGTTTATAGATTCACCTTCATCTGTGACTATCGCATTGGGTAAAGATATTTCAGGATACCCCGTTATTGCAGACCTTGCCAAGATGCCACATTTGTTAGTTGCGGGTACAACGGGTGCGGGTAAATCAGTTGCGGTAAACGCAATGATTGTTAGCTTCTTGTACAAGGCAACGGCCGAAGAAGTTAAAATGATAATGATTGATCCAAAAATGCTGGAATTAAGCATTTATGATGATATCCCACATTTACTCACTCCCGTCGTTACCGATATGAAAGATGCAGCTAGCGCATTGCGGTGGTGTGTAGCTGAAATGGAGCGTCGTTACTTACTGATGTCAAAGCTTAAAGTAAGGAACCTAGCGGGCTTTAATAGTAAAGTACAAAGTGCGATTGATAGTGGTGAACCTATTATTGACCCATTATATGATGCGACTAAAAATTTAGAGGTAACGCCTCAAGGCTTAAAGCCAATGCCTCAGATAGTTATTGTGGTAGATGAATTCGCTGACATGATGATGATCGTCGGCAAAAAGGTAGAGCAGTTGATTGCTCGACTTGCACAAAAAGCCAGAGCAGCAGGTATTCACCTTATACTAGCCACACAGCGTCCATCGGTTGATGTTATTACGGGGCTTATTAAAGCAAACATACCTACACGAATAGCGTTTAATGTATCTACCAAAGTAGACTCACGTACTATTCTTGATCAAGGCGGTGCAGAGCAGTTGCTAGGGCAGGGTGATATGCTATACCTACCACCTGGAACCGCCATGCCAAATCGTGTGCATGGTGCTTATGTAAGCGATCAGGAAGTGGAAGATATTGTTGCTTTTGTTAAGGCTCAAGGGGAACCTGAGTATATTACCGCTGTCGTAGAAGAAGCTCCGAGTAATTCATCCGCCATACCGGGTTTAGAACCCTTGGTTGATAAAAGCTCTGAGACTGACCCTCTCTATGATGAAGCTGTACACGTTATTACAGACTCACGTAGAGCTTCGATATCCTATCTACAACGCCGTTTGAAAGTAGGCTATAACCGAGCTGCAACGATGATTGAAGATATGGAACAAGCAGGAGTGGTGAGTGCCGTGCAATCTAATGGAACACGAGAAGTAATTGCACCACCACCCGTAACAGATGATCAAGGATTTTAATCTAAAATGAATACATCATTAAGAACATTCATAAAAGCGACAACAAGAACGGTTGGTTTAACATTGGTATTAGGATTGGTGACAACCGCTAATGCAGCGACAGACGCGAGAAATAAGCTGAATACATTTTTCACTAGTGTCACTACCATGCAAGGTTCCTTCATCCAGCAACTTTACAGTAAGCAAGGTAAGGTTAAAGAAACCACACGAGGTCAATTATTTATCCAACGACCTGGTAAATTTCGTTGGGTCTATAGTCAACCCGAGCCTCAGCAAATTATTTCAGACGGTAAAAATATTTGGATTTATGATCAAGAGCTTGACCAAGTGACCGTCAAAGCCTTAGACAAAACCATTAACAGCACACCTGCGTCGATTTTGATGCAAAAATCAATTCCAGATAGTCAGTTTAAAGTAATGGAGATGGATGCAAAAACCAGCGGTTGGAATTGGTTTTACCTAACACCACACCGTAAGAATGCTGATTTTAAAGCAATGCAATTAGGCATGGATAAGAACGGTAACTTAAAGCAAATGGTTCTTTATGATAAAATAGGTCAAAAAACGGTAATTACGTTTAATGCATCTTCTAATAAACCGATTAGTGCCAGTCGATTTAGCTTTACGCCACCTGCTGGTGTGGATGTTATCGGTAAACCAAAGGCATAACGAGCTTACTTGTGACCGATGATCTGCTGAATCAACAGTACCAAGATTTTCGACCACTTGCTGATCGGATGAGACCTCGTTGTCTGGAAGACTTTTCTGGGCAACGTCACTTGCTGACATCAGGCAAGCCTCTAAAAGAAGCGATTACACATGATCGACTTCATTCCATGTTGTTCTGGGGGCCTCCTGGAACAGGAAAAACAACCCTAGCACAATTAATTGCCCATAACTGTGGCGCTGAATTTATAACGTTGTCAGCGGTCTTATCAGGTGTAAAAGACATAAGAAGTGCAGTTGCACAGGCTAAACAAATTCGTGTAGAGAAAAACCTTGCAACGGTATTGTTTGTCGACGAAGTTCATCGTTTTAATAAATCACAACAAGATGCTTTTTTGCCTCATATTGAAGATGGCACTATTTTCTTTATCGGTGCGACCACTGAAAACCCCTCGTTTGAACTGAATAATGCTTTATTGTCGCGTGTACGTACTTATGTACTGCAACCCTTAGATACTGAAGATATCCGCAAGGTAATTTGTAGAGCACTGTCGGATAAAGAAATAGGGCTGGGAGCACAAAATATTACCTTAGCAGATGATGCAATGGAGTTGCTGATACAGTCAGCTGATGGAGATGCACGAAGGGCACTGAACTGGTTGGAACTTGCCTGTGATTTGGCAACCATTGCCGAGGCTGATAGCGCTAAAAATGATGTCACCGAAGATGCTTCCTCAATTATTATTGATGAAACCATTATCGCTAATGTGGCGCAAGAATCTATGCGCAGGTTTGATAAAGGCGGGGACATCTTTTATGAGCAAATATCCGCATTGCATAAATCAGTCAGAGGAGGGCATCCTGATGCCTCGTTATACTGGCTGTGTAGTATGCTGGAAGGTGGCTGTGATCCCTTGTATATAGCACGTCGAGTAGTTCGCATGGCATCAGAGGAGATTGGCAATGCTGACCCTCGCGCTTTAACGCTCGCGCTTAATGCATGGGATACTTATGAACGTTTAGGCTCGCCTGAAGGCGAATTAGCCATTGCACAAGCTGTTGTTTATCTTGCGTCCGCACCAAAAAGTAATGCGGTTTATATGGCGTATAAATCTGCTAGAAAAGCAATAAAAGCCTCTAACTCAATGGCAGATGTGCCGCTTCATTTGAGAAATGCACCTACGAAGTTTATGAAGCAGTTGGACTATGGTAAGGATTATCGCTATGCGCATAATGAAGATAATGCTTATGCAGCAGGTGAATCTTATTTTCCTGATAGTCTCGGTGAACAGCAGTATTACTTCCCTGTGGAGCGGGGTTTAGAGATTAAGATAAAGCAAAAATTAGACTGGCTTCGAAATTTGGATGCTAAAAAAAGAAACAAGGGTAAGGGGTAAATGTGCATATGCTTTCACCATCTCAACATTCTTAAAGTGCGATTAAACCTAGGTTCCTCAGTTGACCGCTTCCGGCTATCATTAAGTAATTGATAAGCTGTTAATAAGTAGCTATTTAAATTTTCACTCTATAGGTGCCTGTGGTAGAGACGTTGCATGCAACGTCTCTACGGGAAATTATTTGAAGTGGGGTAGTCACTCTATAAGCCGTTCGACGGAGGATTCTAGGTTAACCTAAAATCCTCAGTTAACCGCTTCCAGCACTAAATAAATTATTGATAGTATTAAAGTAAATAGCTTTATCTATCTTCACTTATAGAGTGAAGGCGCTACAACCTATAGAGCAACCCTCTTCGACTGACTGGCTATGTAAAAAAACTCATTAAGGATCAACCATTAATTCCTTTTTTTACTACGCCATTCAGCCGAAGAGAATCACTCTATAGGCTGTCTAACTGAGGATTCTAGGTTAAAGTACAAAAAAAGGGAGCCAATGGCTCCCTCTTAGATAAAGGCTAACGAACCGTTAAGCCATTTGTCTCTCTTTGATTTCCTGAGTAGTTTTGCAGTCGATACAGTATTCAGCAGTAGGACGAGCTTCTAATCTCCTAAGTCCAATTTCAATACCACATGCTTGGCAGTAACCGTATTCGTCGGTATTGGTTAGCTGTAAAGTTTTCTCAATTTTTCTAATAAGCAGTCTTTCTCTGTCACGAGTACGAAGCTCTAATGCAAACTCTTCTTCTTGTGTTGCACGGTCAGATGGATCAGAAAGGTTTTTTACCTCTGATTTCATATGGTCTACAGTACGATCAACTTCATCAATCAGCGCTTGTTTCCATGTATTTAAAATATCTTGGAAATGCTTGATTTGATCACTGTTCATGTATTCTTCGCCTTCCTTGGGAATGTAGGTTTCGATCCCCTCAACTGGAAGTGCAGAACTGCGGACAATGGGTGTTACATTGTCTTTATTTGTGGTCATTTACGACTCCTTATGGCCCGGGGTTAGAACATTACCTTTAATAATCTATTGTTAGTGGCAATGAAGAATTTTAATGCTTTGAGGGGAATCACTTTTGGATTCTCTCCATAAAATCGGGCGTATACTAATTACATTTTTGCCGATTGTAAATTAAATTATACCTATTTGATTGAATATCATGCATATACATATAAATGCGTGAGAGTTAGGTTCAATATCAAACAATGGCAGAGGGTTTGCTTTTCCCCGTTAGCTCTACAACTTTTGCTAATTTAACAGATAGTTGTATAAGGTCTGTTAATGTCTCTTGTATATCTAAATCATGTTTTTCGATGTCACCTTCAAAGCGTTCAATATATATACGAAGGGTAGCGCCTTCCGTGCCAGTTCCCGATAACCGGTAGATAATGCGCGACCCGTTGTCGAATATAATACGGATTCCTTGATTTTCGCTGATGGAATTATCAATAGGATCGATGTAGGTGAAATCATCAGCTTTATCAATTCTAAGTGTATCGAATTGCATGCCCGGTAATAAAGTAAGGCTGCTTTTTAGGTGACGCATGACATTGTCAGCATCTTTATTAGGCAGTCTTTCATAATCATGTCGGCTATAATAATTTCTACCATATTCAGCCCAGTGTTTACGCACAATATTTTCAACAGAATCTTGTTTTACAGCGATTAAGTTTAACCAGAATAAAACAGCCCATAGACCATCTTTTTCTCGTATGTGGTTTGCTCCTCCACCAAAGCTCTCTTCACCGCAAAAAGTAATCTGGTCATTATCCAGTAAATTACCAAAGAACTTCCAGCCTGTTGGTGTTTCAAAACAGGGGATTCCTAACTTTTCAGCAACTTTATCTGCCGCTTGACTGGTCGGCATGGAGCGTGCGATGCCTTTGATTCCCTCTTCATAAGCTGGGATGACCTGGGCATTTGCAGCCAATATAGCTAAGCTATCGCTGGGGTTAACGAAGAAGTAATCACCCAAAATCATATGGCGATCACCATCACCATCCGAAGCGGCACCAAAATTAGGTGCACCTTTTTTATCGTACATTTTTGAGACTAATTGTTTTGCCGTACTTAAATTAGGATCAGGGTGGCGTCCGCCGAAATTCATCAAAGGTTGCGTATTAATAATAGCGTTTGTATCTAAGCCAAGACGACTACCCAAAATCTCAGTAGCGTATGGGCCAGTAACTGCACTCATCGCGTCATAACACATACTAAAATCAGCTGATGCAATGAGTTCTTTAATGGCAGGGAAGTCAAAAGTGCTTTCCATCAGATCAGCGTAATCAATAACAGGGTCGATAACCTTGATATTCATTTCGGCAAGTTTAAAAGAGCCTAATTGATCAATGGGTGTGACTTGAGCCTTTTCAATTTTGTATTCTTTCAGTTGTTTGGATTCTTCAAAGATAGCGTCGGTTAGCTTCTCTGGTGCAGGGCCACCATTGCTAATATTAAACTTAACACCGAAATCACCATCTGGACCACCAGGGTTATGGCTTGCTGTCAGTAAAATACCACCTAGCGCTTTATATTTACGAATAACGTGAGAGGCGGCAGGAGTTGATAAAATACCCGCTTGCCCTAATAAGACCTCGCCCACACCATTGGCAGCCGCCATGCGTAAAATGATCTGGATAGCTTCGCGATTAAAGAAACGACCATCGCCCCCTAATACCAGAGTAGAACCCTCTAGGTCTTCAAGGCTGTTAAAGATAGATTGAATAAAGTTTTGTAGGTAATTTTCAGCTTTGAAATATTTAACTGATTTACGAAGCCCGGAAGTTCCTGGCTGTTGATCTTTAAAAGGTTGTGTTCTTTTGAGGTTGGAATCCATAGTTTATCTTTTGGTGGGTAAACAAGCGGTTAATTAACAGTGAGTATTAAGCTTAGGTGTGGCGATTTGATTTGTTTTTGTTAGCTCAGGCTGTGATAGAATTTACATCATGTTTAAAACAGAAAGACATTCAAATATTTATACACCACGACCTCATTCATTCGCAGACCTGATGCAAATGTACGAAACGAATTATATACGTCTTCGTTTGCTTTGTGGAAACATTCGTGGACTATCGGGCGAAGTTATTTCAAATATTCAGGGAGGTGTCCCCATCTCTTTAAAAACGGTCGAGCAAACGCGCCATACGACTACCGTATTGATAACTTATATTTTTGATGAAGAGGCAGAAACGGCTCGAAGACCTGATTTATTAGTTCGTATCTATCATGACTCAAGACAGGCAGAAGTCATCAGCCGTCGTTGTAATATTAGTGGCACTATATTACAGCCATGGGAGAAGCAGGTTGATAGCGTATTGCTTTGTCGCTGGCGTTTAAACCGTTTTTTATACAAATGGATCGGTTATATCCATCGTCAGGGGCATTCCTTCAATACAGGTAATACAATCAGAAACTGAGATTATATGTTGTAGCTTTATATTTTCTATACCATAATCGCTCTCCTTTTTTAGCGTCCACTTTCATAAATAAGGCGATACATTATGTGGTTTAAAAACCTATACTTTTTCAAGTTTGACTCTGATTTTTCATTATCTGCTGAAGAGCTTCATGAAGAGCTAGTTAAGAAGCCCTTCAAGCCATGCTCTCCCACTCAGCGCGAGAGCCTTGGATGGGTGGCCCCACTAGGTGAAAGCTCAGAATCGTATACGCATGCCTCTAATAATTATATCTTAATCACATTGGCACGACAGGAGCGCTTGCTTCCAGCAACGGTGGTAAGAGAAGCCCTCAATGAGAAAATTGCAGAAATTGAGTTAAAAGAAGACCGTAAAGTTCGTGGAAAAGAAAAGAAAGAACTATTAGAAGAAGTTGAGTTTGAGCTACTGCCTCGCGCTTTTACCCGTACGCAAAAAATGGATGCTTGGATTGATAAAAGTGGACAATGGCTAGCGGTTAATACCTCATCGGCTACCCGCGCTGAAGCTATGACAGACTTATTGCGTAAAACATTAGGTACATTACCCGTTTCTTTGCCTGATACCGAATCAACACCGATGGCAATGATGACAAAATGGCTGTCAGACGGGGTCATGCCAGTACCTTTTCAGCTAGGGAACGAGTGTGAACTAGTAAGCCAGCAAGATGAAAAAAGCAAAGTTATTTTTAGAAATCATGATTTGCTAGCAGATGAAATACAAAAACATCTAGGTGCAGGAAAAGTAGTATCAAAACTAGCGATTGAATGGGATGAGAAAATAAGCTTTGTTCTAACGGAAGATTTACAAATAAAGAAGCTGAAGTTCTTAGATGTTATGGATGAAGCCATGCAGGAAAATGATCCGCAATCACATGAAGAGCAGCTAGATATTGAGTTTGCGCTTATGACAGGTGAGGTTTCTAATCTGTGGGCGCAATTGCTTAAAATACTTGATTAGATTAATCATCACCATTGAAAGCGAAGATTCAAGTTCCCTCCCCTTAGCAAGGGGAGGGTTAGGGTGGGGATAGAAAGTTACTATCTACGGTTTACCTAAGGAACCTCTAATCAAGTCATGAGCGGTTTTCTCGAAGCTGAAATTGCCCAGTTTTTGCTTAAAAATCTCCCTAATAGAGCAACTATTAGCTCCATTTTTAAGCAAAAACTGAACAATTTCATCTGTCGAGAAATTCCACCCGACTTAATC